>NZ_QTWD01000010.1:0-149521 GCF_003460955.1 Blautia sp. AF26-2
ATTTCCAGAATGTCTACAGAAAGATTTGCAGCATACTCTGTGAGCAGCTCCTTCAGCCGGACATCTACACCGTTCGTTAATACTTTTCGTCTATATTTGGGACACCATACTACATGGTATTTACAGGAATAGACGACATTATTGTTTGATTTATATGTTGTGTTCATGTTTGTATGATACAATATTTTATCAATTAACACAATTGTTATTTTGTCCATCTTCAATTACTTGCGTAAATTCGATGGACGCGTCTTATATCCCCATAGCTGAAGCAAGGGGTTTTACGACGCATTGGATAAAAATTGCTGCAAGGGCAATCCATTCAGCAAGATCTATCACATTCAAACCAGATAGTTACTCACATACACAATACCTCTTTCCAGACTCCCCGGACTTCCGCGGAATGCCCACGCTGCGGCATCACTCGCCAGAAGAACGGCACAGGAAAGCTGCACCAGAAGCATCCGGTATTTTTTCTTTTTCTGATCCATATCCCTGCTCAAAACCATACAGAGGGCCGCAATATTTGTTTTGTCCTTCCTAAAACAGCAAAAGAAAACCCTCTCATACCGCCTTTCTCTGCGTATATGAGAGGGTTCCTGTTCTTACGCCTGTCCCAGTACGTGGTCGGAAATTCTTCCGTAGACGGAGATCAGGTAGAGGCCGCAGATGCCGACAACCGCGTAGATGATGCGGCTCAGCCACGTCATGTTTCCGAAGATCAGGGCGACGAGGTCGAGACGGAAGAATCCGATCAAGCCCCAGTTGACGGCTCCGATGATTGCAACGGTGAGTGCGGTGTAATCCAGTCCTTTCATGTAAAGAAACCTCCTTTTTCCGGATTTTGTATCGTCTTTTTATCTCTTCCGGTTTCTTTATAAAGAATTTCCCAAAAGGAGGCAGATTATGCATTTTCTTTGATTTTTCGGGCAGAAAAATGGAGACCATTTCCAGGCCTCCATTCGTGCAATTTTGTTTTCTTTATTCAGACAGCAGCTTCTGCAGCAGCTCTCCTGCTGCTGCCGGGTTGGCTTTGCCTTTCATTTCTTTCATGACCTGACCGACCAGAAATCCGAGGACTTTTGTCTTTCCGGATTTGTACTGCTCTACCGGGCCAGGGTTGTTTTCCAGAACTTTTCTCGCGGTTTCTTCCAGAAGGCCGGTGTCGTTTACGGTTTTCAGTCCGTACTCCTCGACGTATGCTTCCGGATCGACATCCTCTGCAAAGATCTGCTCAAATACCTCTTTTGCCACCTGGTTGTTGACCGATCCGGCTTCTGCCAGTTCGATCAGGGATGCCAGATGCTTCGGTGAAAACTGCAGACCCTCCGGCTCCTGGCCGTTCTCCTTTAAGAGACGTAAGGTCTCGCCCATCAGCCAGTTTGCCACTTTTTTCGGTTTGCCGCAGAGCGCCGTCGTCTCCTCAAAGAGATCGGACAGCTTCTTGGAACCGGTCAGAATGCCCGCATCGTACTGCGGCAGTCCGTACTGCTCCACGTAGCGTGCCTGTTTTTCCGGCTGGAATTCCGGCATGGATTTCACAATGCGGTCGATCCACTCGTCGGAAATGTGCACCGGCGGCAGATCCGGGTCCGGGAAGTAGCGGTAATCCTTCGCATCCTCTTTCGAACGCATCGCGTAGGAATACTCTTTGTTGTCGTCCCAGCGGCGGGTCTCCTGGACAACGGCTTTTCCTTCCTCGATCAGCTCGATCTGTCTTGCACGCTCTCCCTCGATCGCTCTTCCGATTGCCTTAAAGGAGTTCAGGTTCTTCATTTCGGTACGTGTTCCGAATTTCTCACTTCCAACCTCACGGACCGAAAGGTTGACATCGGCACGCATCGAGCCCTCCTGCAGTTTGCAGTCGGATGCGCCGAGATACTGAATCATCATACGCAGTTTTTCCAGATAAGCGATAACCTCTTCCGCAGAGCGCATATCCGGCTCGGATACAATCTCGATCAGCGGAACGCCGCTTCGGTTGTAGTCGACGAGTGAGCAATCCTCCCACTCATCGTGGATCAGCTTTCCGGCATCCTCCTCCATGTGGATCTCATGAATGCCGATTTTCTTCTTTCCCGCTGCGGTGTCAATCTCGACATATCCATCGTGGCAGATCGGCAGATACAGCTGGGAAATCTGATAGTTCTGCGGGTTGTCCGGGTAGAAATAGTTCTTCCGGTCGAATTTGCAGAGCTGGTTGATTTTGCAGTTTGCAGCCAGTCCGACGCGCAGGGCGTAATCGACAACCTTCTTATTTAATACCGGAAGGGATCCCGGCATACCGGTGCAGACCGGGCAGGTGTGGGTGTTCGGCGCACCGCCGAATGCGGTAGAGCAGCCGCAAAAAATTTTTGTTCTCGTCGCAAGCTCCACATGTACTTCAAGTCCGATGACGGTTTCATACTGTTTTGACATTGTTTTGCTTCCTCCTTACCATTTTTCTGGCTGCCCGAATGCACCGCGTGCCTGCTCATAGGTGTATGCTGCACGGAACAGTTTTTTCTCTGAGAAACAGTCTCCGATAAGCTGCATGCCGATCGGAAGCCCCTTGTCATCCATGCCGCACGGAACGGTGATGCCCGGAAGGCCGGCGAGGTTGACGGATACGGTGTAAATATCGCCCAGATACATCTGCAGCGGATCGGAAAGCGATTCCCCGAGACGCGGTGCGGTCGATGGTGCTGCCGGGCTTAAAATCATATCGTATTTTTCAAATGCGCGGTCAAACTCTTTTTTAATCAGGGCTTTCGTGCGCAGTGCTTTCAGATAATACGCATCGTAGTAACCGGAGCTTAAGACGAAGCTTCCCAGCATAATCCGTCGTTTCACCTCCGGACCGAAGCCCTCAGAACGGCTCTTCTTATACATATCGTGGAGTCCTTCGTACTCTTTGGCACGGAAGCCGTATTTCACGCCGTCGAAGCGTTCCAGGTTGGAGCTTGCCTCAGCGGATGCAATAACGTAGTAAGCCGGAATGGCATAATCAATGAGGTCGAGATCGAAATACTCTACTTCTGCTCCGCGTGCCTTCAGGACATCGGCAGCTTTTAAAATGGATTCCTTCACCTGCGGATCCAGGCCTTCGCCGAAGCAGCTGTTCGGAATACCGATTTTCAGATCGGAGACATCTTCTTTTAAAGCGCTCATGAAATCGTAATCGTCGCGTTTCATCGATGTCGCATCTTTTGCATCATACGAAGCGACCGTCTGCAGCAGTGCTGCACAGTCTGTCACATCCTTTGCGACCGGTCCGATCTGGTCAAGGGAGGAACCATAAGCGATCAGTCCGTAACGGGAAACGGTGCCGTACGTCGGTTTCATGCCGGTTACGCCACAGAAGGAACTCGGCTGACGGATCGATCCGCCGGTATCGGAGCCAAGTGCCATCGGTACTTCTCCTGCTGCAACGGCTGCGCAGGAACCGCCGGAGGAACCGCCTGGAACGTGTTCGGTGTTCCATGGATTTTTCGTCACGCCGTACGCGGAAGTCTCTGTCGTACTTCCCATCGCAAACTCATCCATGTTTGTCTTTCCGATGATAACGGCTCCCGCCTCTTCGAGCCGTGTGATAACCTCTGCATCGTACGTCGGAACAAAGTTCTGCAGAATCTTTGACGCACACGTCGTCGCAAGACCTTTCGTACAGATGTTGTCCTTGACCGCAATCGGAACGCCGGCCAGCGGACCGGTGAGCTCTCCTGCGTCAATTTTCTTCTGCACTTCTGCCGCGCGTGCTCTTGCACCCTCTTCATCCACAAGAAGGAATGCGTGAATTGATTCTTCCGATGCTTTGACTGCCGCAAGAGACGCTTCTACAGCGTCCGCTACAGTGATCTTTCCTTCTTTGATTGCGGCAGAAAGCTGTACTGCTGTCATATCTTTGATTTCCATATCAATCTCCTCCTGCTATTCTACCGTTTTCGGAACCTTGTACTGGCCCTCTTTGACTTCCGGTGCATTGGCAAGCATTGCATCGCGGTCGTCGCCATTGGTTACTTCATCCTCGCGGAATACATTTCCCATCTCGAAAATGTGGGTCATCGGCTCGACCTTGCTGGTGTCGAGCTCGTTTAATTTATCTACATAATCCAGCATTTTCTGCATATCCTGCCGTGCGGATTCTTTTTCCTCATCCTTTAATTCCAGCTTTGCCAGGATGCCGACATATTCCATCGTTTCATCTGAAATCACATTTGCCATTTCACTCATTCTCCTTTTTTATTTTCCAGCAGGATCTGCTTACGGCTCCAGTCTTGTAAGATCACGCGGGAACAGCGTTGTCTCGCGGACGTTGTCCTCACCGATCAGCTTCATGGTCAGACGCTCCAGACCGATGCCAAGACCTCCGTGCGGCGGCATACCGTGTTTGAAAGCACTCAAGTACTGCTCCATGCCCTCTTCTGTCATGCCGCGGGCTGCGATCTTTTCAGAAAGCATCTTGTAATCGTGGATACGCTGGCCTCCGGTTGTAATCTCCAGACCGTGGAACAGCAGGTCGAAGCTCTTTGTGTATCTCTTATCCTCCGGGTCGTCCATCGCATAGAACGGTCTCTTTTTCGACGGATATTCGGTGACGAATACAAAGTCTGCGTCGTACTCCTCTTTGAAATACTGGCCGATCAGAAGCTCCTCCTCTGGCTCAAGGTCGAACGGGTTGCGGATCTTTCGGTTGTATTTCTCGGCTACCAGCTCTTTCGCTTTCGTGAACGGTACAGTTGGGATTTCTTCTGTCTTTGGAAGCATAACTTTCAGGATCTCCAGCTCTTTTGCGTAATCCTCTTTAAGAAGCTCCACCATGTACTGTAAAAATCCGGTTTCCATTGCCATGATGTCGGTGTAATCCTCGATGTAGCCCATCTCAAAGTCAAGGCTGGTATACTCGTTCAGATGACGTTTCGTGTTGTGTTTCTCTGCACGGAAAACCGGTCCGACTTCAAAGACACGGTCAAACACGCCGACGAGCATCTGTTTGTAGAACTGCGGGCTCTGTGCCAGGACAGCCGGGCGGTGGAAATATTCCAGCTTGAAGATGTTTGCGCCGCCCTCAGCGCCTTTCGCGCCGATCTTCGGTGTATGGATTTCGGTGAATCCCTGGGAATGAAGGAAATCACGGAACGCCCGTACCACGCCTTCCTGGATGCGGAATTTTGCACGCTCTCTGACGTTTCGAAGAGCGATCGGCCGCATGTTCAGCATTGCTTCAAGGGAGGTGTTCATTTTCCATTTGTTGACTGCGAGCGGCATTGGCTCGGTCGGCTCGGAAAGAACGGTGATGGTCTGCAGCCTGACTTCGACGCCGCCCGGTGCGCGGTCCTCTTTTTTGACCGTTCCGGTTACGGCAACTGCCGATTCCTCTTTCAGATCTTTCAGCGGGAAGTCAACGCTTCCTTCTTCGTACACACACTGAACGAGTCCCTCGCTCTTTCTTAAGATGACAAAGGCAACCTCGCCCATGTCACGGATGATGTGTACGGCTCCTTCGAGTTTTACTTCTGTGCCTTCCGGTGTCTCCAGCAGAGTTTTTACGGAGATGTCTTCTTTTTTCTTTACGCCTGTCATAAATTCCATGTCTTGTTCTCCTCTCTTTCTCGCCTGTCCCGGATTGCTTTTTCAAATAAAAAAGTCCCGGAACAGTTTTTTAACTACTGTTCCGGGACGGGATATTTTATGTTCCCGCGGTACCACCCGCATTGCGTTTTTCTCTCCGGTTTTCCGGGGGAAAACGCCCACTCATTTATACTTAACGCGTATCACGGATCTGCCTACTTGATTTCCTGTTCGGATCTCATGTTCAGCAGACCGGCTCCGGAATGTTCCCCATTGTATGTTTCCTCCATGCTGATGCTCTCAGTCGGTGACATCGGCTTCCTGTCAGATTCCGCATACGGAGTTTCCTTCACTGCCTTTTTCATACTGTGCATTATAGCACAGCAGTTTTGCATTTGTAAACACCTAATTTTTACGGATTTTATATAAATTCTAATGCATTTTTCATGAATTTTATCTATACAAAATTATTTTTTTCGCGTGTTTATAAAATTGCGCAGAAATTCCGTTTTATTGGTATTTCGCACACAATTTACAGTTTTTTGATTCTCTCCACTGCCTCTACTGTATTCTCATACGTACCGAATGCAGTCAGACGGAAGTAGCCTTCTCCGCTCGGGCCGAAGCCTGATCCTGGTGTTCCGACTACGTTTGCGTCTGCAAGCAGGTGATCAAAGAACTCCCAGGAAGTCATATTTCCCGGTGTTTTCAGCCAGATATACGGAGCGTTGACGCCGCCGGATACGGTGTAGCCTGCGCCTTTTAATCCGTCGTAGATGACTTTTGCGTTCTTCATGTAGTAAGCAACCTGCTCTTTTAACTGTGCTTTTCCTTCCGGAGAGTAAACAGCCTCGCCGGCTCTCTGGATGATGTACGGAGCTCCGTTGTATTTCGTTCCGTGACGGCGTGCCCACAGGCTGTGCAGAGTCACATCGCCGGATTTGATGTCTTTCGGGATAACGGTGAATCCAAGACGCATACCGGTAAAGCCTGCGTTCTTGGAGAAGCTGCGCATTTCGATGGCACATGTTCTTGCACCCTCGCACTCATAGATGGAATGCGGAATGTCTTTTTCTGAGATATATGCCTCGTATGCAGCATCATACAGGATGATGGCTCCTACTTTATTTGCATAATCAACCCATTTCTGCAGCTCGGCTTTGGAAACCATAGCGCCGGTCGGGTTGTTCGGGAAGCACAGATAAATCAGATCCGGGGTTTCTTTCGGGAGCTCCGGGGTGAAGTTGTTTTCTGCGGTACACGGCATGTAAATCACATTCGTGAAACGCTCGGTTGCTGCGTCGTAGTCACCGGCACGGCCTGCCATTACGTTGGAGTCTACATAAACCGGATAAACCGGGTCGCATACAGCGATCTTGTTGTCCAGGCTGAAGATCTCCTGAATGTTGCTGCAGTCGCATTTTGCGCCGTCCGATACAAAAATTTCATCAGATGAGATATCGCATCCTCTGTCCTGATAATCATTTTTTGCGATGGTATCGCGAAGGAAAGCATATCCAAGATCTGGTGCATATCCGTGGAAGGTCTCTGCGTGTCCCATCTCATCCACTGCTCCGTGCAGCTTTTCAATGATCGCCGGTGCGATCGGCTGGGTTACGTCGCCGATTCCAAGACGGATGATTTTCGCGTCCGGATTTGCCTCGGTGTAAGCTGCAACTTTTTTTGCAATTGTGGAAAACAGATAGCTTCCCGGCAATTTCAGATAATTGTCATTGATTTTGAACATTATTATGTCGCTCCTTTTCACTTTTTCTTACTCTGTCAAAAGCGTCAGCACCATCTGTGCCGTTTCAACCAGATTGGTGCCGCTGTCCATGCTGCATTTCTGCATGTAGCGATGGGCCTCCGACTCGGTCATGTGATTTCGTTCGATCAGAAGGCTTTTTGCACGATCGATGATGTGCTGTTCCTCGGCGCTGCGCACCTTTGGCTTTGCCCGCTCTTTCTTTCTGCGCCGTGCCGCACTCTGCAGCATCATCTCCAGTGTATTGACCAGCTCGTACACGGAAAGCGGCATCGTAACCGCCATGATTCCGGTTCCCTCCACCGCACTTAATGCGCGGCTCGATGCAATCAGAAGCATCTGGAAGCCGGACGGCATACACTCATTCAGATCCGTAAAAAACATATCCGGGAGCTTGTAGCCGCAGATGACGATACCGCCGTTTAAGTTGTTCATCTCTCCGAGCGCCGCTGCCGCTGTCGAACAGACAGCATCGATTTCATATCCTCTTTTTGCCAGAATATCCCGGATGCGCTTTCCATCTTCTATTTTGGGAAGTACTATCACTATGCTGCTCATGCATTTTCAGGCCCCTTCGTCGTCTAAATACGGTACAGATATTTCTCGGTCTCCCAGTCGGATACCTGGCGGAGATACTCATGCCACTCTTCTTCTTTGGCATTGATATATCCATCCACAAATTCCTGGCCGAGTACCTGACACAGAAAATCGTCTTTCTTTAACTCTGCGACCGCTTCTCCAAGGCTTCCCGGGAGAAGGGTGATCTGCATCGCGTTTCGTTCTTCTTCTGTCAGATCGGAAATATTGCGGTCCACCGGGGACGGCGGAACGATTTTCTGTTTGATACCGTCAAGTCCTGCTGCCATGCAGACAGCAAGTGCTAGGTACGGATTGGCTGCCGAATCCGGGCATCGAAGCTCAATGGCCATGATACCGTCTCCCGTCAGCGGAATGCGGATCAGCGGGCTTCTGTTCTTTGCAGACCATGCCACGTAGATCGGTGCACCGTATCCCGGTGTCAGACGTTTGTAGGAGTTTACAAGCGGATTGGTAATCGCTGCGATTCCGCTGATGTGTTTCATCAGTCCGCCCATAAAGTAATATGCCTCTTTGCTGAGCCCGTATTCATCGGATTTGTCGGCAAACACATCTTTTCCCTCCTGAAACAGGGAGAAGGAAAGATGAAGACCCGATCCGTGAACTCCGGTTTTTGGTTTTGGCATAAAGGTTGCGTGAAGGCCATGACGTTTTGCAATCGTACGGATAGCAAATTTGGCAGTCATCAGCTGATCTGCCGTCCGAAGTGCTGCAGCCGGACAGAAATCCAGTTCGTGCTGGCCTGCCGCTACCTCGTGGAAGGAAGACTCAACGTCGATTCCCATTTCTTCGAGAGTCAGCACCATATCGCGCCGCGCGTTTTCTCCCAGATCCAGCGGTCCAAGATCCAGATAACCGCCTTTGTCGTGCGTTACACTCGTTGCTCCGCCGTCCTCATCGGTGTGGAACAGGAAAAATTCACACTCCGGTGAGATTTCAAACTCATAGCCCATCGCTTTCGCTTCGGAAATTACCTTCTGAAGGATGGTTCGGGAACTCTTTGCATAAAGATTCCCCTCTCTATCATACACATCACAGATCAATCTTGCAACCTTTCCTTGCTGCGGACGCCACGGAAGTATTGCAAAGGTGTCGAGATCCGGGTGCAGAAACATGTCTGCTTCCTCGATGGTGACAAATCCTTCGAACGAAGAGCCATCGAAAACGCACTGATTATTCAGGGCTTTTTCCAGCTGTCCGGCGGTGATGGCCATATTTTTCATCATTCCAAACATATCGGTAAACTGCAGGCGGATAAATTCAACATCTTCTTCCTCCGCCATCTGAAGGATCGCTTCCTTCGTATACTTTGCCATATCGATTCTCTCCTTTATCAAAGACGATTCTAAACGAAAAGGGTGCTTTCACGCGGCAGGGCAGAAAGACACCTTGCGTAAAAACACCCTTGTTTTGGGCATATTATAGCAGTTTTTCGCGTGTTTTGTCAAGAAAAACTTAGAGATTCGTGTATCCCATCAGGGATTCATCGACTGCCTTTGCTGCCTCGCGTCCCTCGCGTATCGCCCATACGACCAGGGACTGGCCGCGGTGCATATCGCCTGCGGTGAAGACATTTTCTTTTGTTGTCTGGTATTTTCCGTCATCTGTCTTCACGTTGGTGCGCTGGTTGACTTCCACTTTAAATGCATCGGTCACATATTTCTGGGATCCTAAAAAGCCTGCTGCAATAAGAACGAGATCTGCCGGGAGAATCTCTTCTGTTCCCTCAACCGGAACCATCATCATGCGGCCGGATTTCTCATCTTTTTTCGGTGTCAGTTTTACGGTCTTGATCTGGCAGACTTCACCCTTTTTGTTTTTGATAAATTCCGTTACGGTTGTCTGGTAAATCCGCGGATCATGGCCGAATACGGCGATTGCCTCTTCCTGGCCGTAATCCGTCTTGCAGATCTTCGGCCACTCCGGCCACGGATTGTTCTCGGCACGCTGATCCGGTGCTTTCGGCATCATCTCAAGCTGTGTCACAGATTTGGCACCGAGACGGATGGAAGTTCCGACACAGTCATTACCGGTGTCGCCGCCTCCGATGACAACAACGTGTTTGCCCTTGGCATCGATGTAGGCATGATCCTCAAAATTGGAATCCAGAAGACTCTTCGTTACGGAAGTCAGGAAATCGACAGCAAAGTAGATGCCCTTTGCATCTCTTCCCTCTGCCTTGATATCTCTTGGATTTGCCGCACCGCAGCAGAGCAGGACACGGTCAAATTCTTTTAAGAGTTTGTCAGCTTTTACATCTTTTCCGATATCAGCATTCGTCACAAACTCGATGCCCTCGGCCTTCATCAGATCCACACGGCGGTCGATGACGCTCTTATCAAGTTTCATGTTCGGAATACCGTAGCGTAAAAGTCCGCCCACGCGGTCGCGGCGTTCAAAGACCGTAACAGAATGGCCGCGGCGGTTGAGCTGCATCGCTGCTGCAAGGCCGGAAGGACCGCTTCCTACAACGGCAACGCGTTTTCCGGTGCGCACTTTCGGCGGCTGCGGCGTAATCAGGCCGGTTGCCCATGCGTTTTCGATGATCGCGCGTTCATTTTCCTTCGTGCAGACCGGGTCTCCGTTTACGTTGCATGTACAGGCTGCTTCGCAGAGTGCCGGGCAGACACGGGAGGTAAATTCCGGAAAACAGTTTGTCTTGGTGAGGCGGCGGTATGCCTGCTCATAGTTTCCAAGATACACAAGGTCATTCCACTCCGGAACGAGGTTCTGCAGCGGACAGCCGGAGGCCATTCCCGCAATCATGGTTCCCGCCTGGCAGAACGGTACACCGCATGCCATACAGCGGGCAGCCTGCATCTGCTGCTCCTTTTTCGGGAGCTGCAGATGAAATTCCTTAAAGTTTTTGATACGCTCAAGCGGGGCAACGGTGTTTCCCGTCTTGCGCTGATATTCCATAAATCCAGTTGGCTTACCCATAATTCTTCTTCCTCCTACTTACGCATGCTTTCGTAAAATGCTTCAATCTGTGCCTGTTCGCTGCTAAGGCCCTTGTCTTCCATCTGGGCACTCAGCATCATCATGCGCTTATAGTCATTCGGAATGATCTTCTTGAATTTCGGCAGATATTCGTCAAAGTGTGTGAGAATTTCTTTACCTTTTTCAGAGCCGGTGTGTGCAACGTGTTTTTCAATCATGTTTTTCAGCTCTGCAATATCGTATTTGCTTTCTACCAGTTCAATCGAAATCATTTCCTTGTTCAAATTGCGGTACAGGTTGCTCTTTTCATCCAGGACATAAGCGATACCGCCGCTCATGCCGGCTGCAAAGTTCTTTCCGGTTGCGCCGAGGACAACGACACGGCCTCCGGTCATATACTCGCATCCGTGCTCGCCGACACCCTCGACAACGGCATAAGCGCCGGAGTTTCTGACACAGAAACGCTCGCCTGCGATACCGTTGATGTACGTCTCGCCACTCGTTGCACCGTAGAGGGCAACGTTTCCGACGATGATGTTTTCTTCCGGTTTATACTTTCTTGCTTTCGACGGATAGACTACAAGTTTTCCGCCGGAGAGGCCTTTTCCGAAGTAGTCATTGGAATCGCCCTCAAGCTCCAGGGTCAGACCTTTCGGAATAAAGGCTCCAAAGCTCTGTCCGCCGGCACCTTTACACTGTACGGTATACGTATCCGGCTCCAGGGAGGTGCCGAATTTTCTGGTGATCTCAGCACCAAGAATCGTTCCCACGGTACGGTCGGTGTTGGTGATCTCGACTTTTACCGTCTTCTTCTCTTTCTTGTCCATCGCCGGACCGAATTTCTTTAAGAGCACCTTCTCATCGAGTGTAGTGCCCAGTTTGAAATCGTAAACATCCTTCGGATCAAAGGTTACTTTTTCGCCTGCTTTTGCAAACGGGTTATTCAGGATCTGGCTTAAGTCTACGCGGTCTGCGTGTTCATTCGTCACCTTATCATTTCTCTTTAAGAGATCGGAACGTCCAACCATCTCATCGACCGTGCGGAAACCGAGTTTTGCCATGTATTCACGCATCTCTTCTGCAATGAAGCGCATGAAGTTGATGACATACTCCGGTTTGCCGCGGAAGCGTTTGCGGAGTTCCGGATTCTGCGTTGCAATACCCATCGGGCAGGTATCCAGATTGCAGACACGCATCATGACACATCCCATGGTTACAAGCGGCGCCGTCGCAAAACCAAATTCCTCGGCGCCAAGAAGTGCTGCGATCACAACGTCACGGCCGCTCATCAGCTTTCCGTCTGTCTCAATCATGACACGGTTGCGGAGGCCGTTTTTGATCAGCGTCTGATGGGTCTCGGCAAGGCCTAACTCCCATGGAAGTCCTGCATTGTGGATGGAACTTCTCGGTGCTGCTCCCGTTCCTCCATCATATCCGGAAATCAGGATAACCTGTGCTCCGGCTTTTGCAACACCGGCTGCGACAGTACCAACACCTGCTTCGGATACCAGTTTAACGGAGATTCTTGCATTCACATTCGAGTTTTTCAGGTCATAAATCAGCTGTGCAAGGTCCTCGATGGAATAGATGTCGTGATGCGGCGGCGGGGAAATCAGGGATACACCCGGTGTGGAGTGACGTGTTTTTGCAATCCACGGGTAAACCTTTCCGGCCGGTAAGTGGCCGCCCTCGCCCGGTTTTGCACCCTGCGCCATCTTGATCTGAATCTCTTTTGCGCTGACCAGGTATTTGCTGGTAACACCGAACCGGCCAGATGCTACCTGTTTGATTGCGGAACATCTCTCCGGGGATTCGAGACGGTCATCACTCTCACCGCCCTCACCAGTGTTGGATTTTCCATGCAGACGGTTCATGGCAATTGCCAGTGTCTCATGTGCCTCCTGGGAAATAGAACCGTAGGACATCGCACCTGTTTTGAATCGTTTTACGATAGAATCTACGCTCTCAACTTCTTCGAGCGGAACGCCCTGCTCCGGATAATCGAAGTCCATCAGACTTCGCAGATAACCGCTCTCCTCGCTGTCAACCATGGCAGTGTACTCTTTGAACATCCTGTAGTCACCGCGTCTTGTAGACTCCTGCAGGGTATGGATGGTACGGGGATTGTAGCGGTGCTCCTCACCCTGACTTCTTGCTTTATGACGTCCGAGACTGTCCAGCGTCAGATCCGTCGTCAGTTCCAGCGGATCAAATGCCTGAGAATGACGCTCATCAACGTCTTTTGCAATGTCTTCCAGTGTAATACCGCCGACACGGCTGACCGTACCAGTAAAGTATTTGTCGATGACATCTGCTGAGATACCGATGGCCTCGAAGATCTGGGAACCCTGATACGACTGGATCGTGGAGATACCCATCTTCGCTGCGATTTTTACGATACCAGAGATGACTGCGTGGTTGTAATCTTCAACGGCTGCGTAGTAATCTTTCTTGATCATGCCCTCTTCGATCAGCTCATGGATCGTGTCGAGTGCCAGATACGGGTTGATTGCGCAGGCACCGTAGCCGAGCAGTGTTGCGAAATGGTGCACCTCGCGCGGCTCGCCGGACTCCAGAATAATCGCAAGAGAAGTTCTCTTTTTCGTTTTTACCAGATGCTGATGAACCGCAGATACAGCCAAGAGGGATGGAATCGCCACATGGTTCTCATCGACGCCGCGGTCAGAGAGAATCAGGATGTTGGCTCCTGCCCGGTGTGCACGGTCAACCTCGACGAAAAGGCGGTCCATCGCACGGTCAAGCGGTGCGCTCTTGTAGTAGGTGATCGGAACGGTCACTGCCTTGAAGCCTTCGACTTTCATGTTCTTGATCTTCAGCATATCGGTATTGGTCAGGATCGGATTGTTGATCTTTAATACCTGGCAGTTCTTCGGCTCCTCCTCAAGCAGGTTTCCGTCACGTCCGACGTAAACGCTTGTGGAAGTTACGATCTCCTCACGGATGCAGTCGATCGGCGGGTTCGTTACCTGTGCGAAGAGCTGTTTGAAATAGTTGAACAGCGGCTGATGCTCATGGGAGAGAACGGCAAGCGGGGTATCGATACCCATCGAAGCGGTTGCCTCGACACCGTTTAATGCCATCTTTCCGATGGAGGAACGGTACTCCTCGTAGGTGTAGCCGAACGCTTTCTGCAGGCGCATCCGCTCTTCTTTCGTGTACTCTTCGACCGGCAGATTCGGGATTTTGATATCCTTTAACTGTACCAGATAACTGTCGAGCCATTCGCCGTACGGCTGTTTCTTTGCGTAATATTCTTTGACTTCCTCATCGTTTAAGACTTTTCCCTGTACGGTGTTGACGAGAAGCATCTTGCCCGGATGGAGACGCTCTTTTAAGACGATTTTTTCTTCCGGAACTTCCAGAACACCGACCTCAGAGGAAAGGATCAGGAATCCATCGTTGGTGATGTAGTAACGGGAAGGACGAAGACCGTTGCGGTCGAGCACTGCTCCCATCACATCTCCGTCGGAGAACAGGATCGATGCCGGTCCGTCCCACGGCTCCATCATCGTTGCATAATACTGATAGAAATCACGTTTCTCCTGGGAAATCGTATCGTTGTTTGCCCACGGCTCCGGGATCGTGATCATGACAGCCAGCGGAAGATCCATACCACTCATGGTCAGGAACTCGAGTGTGTTGTCGAGCATTGCAGAGTCAGAACCCTGGGTGTTGACAACCGGCAGAACCTTGTGCAGTTCATCCTGCAGCATCGGGGAGAACATCGTCTCCTCACGGGCCAGCATCTTGTCGGCGTTTCCGCGGATGGTGTTGATCTCGCCGTTGTGTACGATGAAACGGTTCGGATGTGCTCTCTCCCAGCTTGGGTTCGTGTTCGTGCTGAACCGGGAATGCACCATGGCGATTGCAGATTCATAATCGACATCCTGCAGATCGCGGAAGAAGGTGCGGAGCTGTCCTACGAGGAACATACCTTTGTATACGATGGTACGGCTGGAAAGGGATGGCACGTAGGTGTTGTCGTTGCTCTGTTCGAAAACACGGCGTACGACGTACAGACGACGGTCGAAAGCGATTCCCTTTTCCACATCCTCCGGTTTTTTGATGAATGCCTGCATGATGTAAGGCATACACTCTCTTGCCTTATGGCCGAGAACTTCCGGAACGGTCGGCACGGTTCTCCATCCAAGGAGTTCCAGTCCCTCTTTTTCCACGATGATCTCAAACATCTTTTTTGCCTGGTTCCGTTTCAGCTCATTTTGTGGGAAGAAGAATACGCCGACGCCGTATTCCCGTTCTCCGCCTAATGAAAAACCGAGGGTCGAACAGGCTTTGGAAAAGAATTTGTGCGATATCTGCAACAAGATTCCTACTCCGTCTCCTGTTTTACCCTCGGCGTCTTTGCCGGCTCTATGTTCAAGATTTTCTACGATTTTTAATGCGTTTTCTACGGTCGCATGGGATTTTTCACCTTTGATATTCACGACGGCTCCGATACCGCAGTTGTCGTGTTCAAAGGAAGAACGGTACAGCCCTTCTTCTCCCATGACACGCTCTTTACTCTGTGTCATACGGCTTCCTTTCCTTTACCTTTTCTTATTTTCGGTTCTCTTTTGTTTTCCGGAAAAGAATGGAGGGGAACATTTCATTCCCCGCCGTTCTTTTTGGATTGCCCTTACTATACTCTATTTTTTTCATCCTGTAAAGAGCAAATTTAATTTTTATATAATTTTTTACAATTTTTCTTTACTTTCTTAGGTTATTGCTGCATTTTACCTAATTTTCTACACTTTCGATCCATTATTTCGCTGCATGGTACTCGGCTGCTGCTGCAATCAGGCCGCGGAACAGCGGATGCGGACGGTTCGGACGGGATTTGAATTCCGGATGCGCCTGGGTTGCAATGTAGAACGGATGATCCGAAAGCTCGACCATCTCGACAATTCTTCCATCTGGTGATACACCGGAGAGAACCATGCCGTTTTCGGTCAGTGCTTTCCGGAAATCGTTGTTGACCTCATAGCGGTGACGATGCCGCTCAGAGATCTCTTTCTTGCCGTACAGCTCCTGTGCCTTCGATCCGTCTGCCAGGACGCATGGATATGCGCCGAGACGTAACGTACCGCCGATATCCTCGATTCCATCCTGATCCGGCATCAGTGCGATCACCGGGTGCATGGTGTTCGGGTTCATCTCGATGCTGTGTGCGTCGTGGTAACCGAGAACGTTTCTTGCATATTCAACAATCGTCAGCTGCATGCCGAGGCAGAGGCCGAGGAACGGAATCTTGTTCTCTCTTGCATATCGAATCGCTGTGATCATGCCTTCGATACCGCGGTTTCCGAATCCGCCCGGTACCAGAACACCGTCCACATCGCTCAGATACTCTGCCACGTTCTCCTCGGTTACCAGCTCGGAATCCACCCATTTCAGGTGTACGTTTGCATGGCTTGCAATTCCGCCGTGTTTTAATGCCTCAACAACGCTCAGGTATGCATCATGCAGCTGGATATACTTTCCGACGAGCGCAATCGTCACCTCTTTGTTCGGATGGCGGAGTGCTTCTACCATATGGGTCCAGTCGGACAGATCCGGTTCCGGGCATGGAAGGTGAAGGCTCTCGCAGACAACCTGCGCCAGGTTCTCTTTCTCCATGGCAAGCGGAGCTTCATACAGATACTCCACGTCCAGGTTCTGCAGAACATGGCTTGACGGAACGTTGCAGAACAGAGCAATTTTATCTTTGATCTCGGTGGTCAGCGGATGCTCGGACCGACATACAATGACATCCGGCTGAATACCGATTCCCTGCAGCTCTTTTACGCTCGCCTGCGTCGGTTTCGTCTTCATTTCGCCGGAAGCTTTCAAATATGGAATCAGGGTAACGTGGATCAGGATAGCGTTCTCATGTCCGACATCGTGCTGGAACTGGCGGATTGCCTCCAAAAACGGCTGGCTCTCGATATCGCCGACGGTTCCGCCGACCTCAATGATGGCAATACGCTCCTCGTCTACTTCTTTTCCGCGGTAGAAACGGCTCTTGATTTCGTTTGTAATGTGCGGAATGACCTGTACGGTGCCTCCGCCGAAATCACCGTGGCGTTCTTTCTGCAGAACAGACCAGTATACTTTTCCGGTCGTCACGTTGGAATTTTTATCCAGGCTCTCGTCGATGAAACGCTCGTAGTGGCCGAGATCGAGGTCTGTCTCTGTGCCGTCATCGGTAACGAAAACCTCGCCGTGCTGAATCGGGTTCATCGTACCCGGGTCAACGTTGATGTACGGGTCAAATTTCTGCATCGTCACTTTGTATCCTCGGGCTTTTAAAAGCCGTCCAAGGGACGCCGCCGTGATTCCCTTTCCAAGGCCGGAGACTACTCCGCCTGTCACAAAGACATATTTTACTGCCATATTGATTTCCTCCTGTTTTTCTCTTCTGATATTTTCTTTTCCGTCACAAGTTTCTCTAAAAGGAAATGTCGCCTGCCGGCGACATCTCTATGATGAAAGCCAGTTACTCCGCGCCTGCGTCGCTCCCGCAACTGCTGACAACATTCGTAATCCGGGCTATCGCCCTACTTACTCATGTCGTCTTGCCCGGCCAATATCTATGAATTCGCTCATGCAAGCATGGCTCATCCATAGCTGCTGTCCGGGGCTTTCATTCAAAATCAAAAACGATTATAACACATCTCGAATTTCCTGCAACTTTTTTTTACTATTTTTTATTATTTTCGACATTTTCCACGAAATCCTAAATTTCTGCACCATATTTTATACATATCACGATTTTCTTGACATCATCCGCAAAAATGAGTATGATAATCAATGTTTTTAAAACATGCAGGTCTACAACTGAAAAAAGGAGAATACCTATGCAGCCATCGTCAAACAATTGTTATGATACCGGTCTCCGGGAGGAATGTGGTGTTTTCGGCATTTACGATCTGGATGGTGCCGACGTCAGTCCTTCGATCTACTATGGCCTTTCCGCCCTGCAGCACAGAGGACAAGAGTCCTGCGGAATTGCCGTCTCTGACACCAGCGGTCCAAAGGGCCATGTGAAATCCTACAAAGGCCTTGGCCTTGTCAACGAAGTTTTCAAAGAATCCAAATTAGAAGAGCTGTCCGGCAATATCGGCATCGGCCATGTCCGGTACTCTACCACCGGTTCCACTACCGTAGAGAATGCACAGCCGCTCGTTCTGAATTATCTGAAAGGCTCCCTCGCCCTTGCGCACAACGGAAATCTGGTCAACGCTATGGAACTGCGCGAGCAGATGGAAAACACCGGCGCAATTTTTCACACTTCGATTGACTCTGAAATCATCGCCTACGGCATTGCGCGGGAACGCGTTCATTCCAAAACGGTAGAAGAAGCGATTCTGCGCACGGTAAAAGAAATCCGCGGCGCCTATGCCCTTGTCATCATGAGCCCGAGAAAACTCATCGGCGTGCGCGACCCATACGGCTTAAAACCGCTCTGCATCGGAAAGCGGGACAACGCCTGGGTTCTCGCCTCGGAAAGCTGCGCCCTCACTTCGATCGGCGCTGAATTCGTCCGCGATGTCGCTCCGGGAGAAATTGTAACGTTTGACAAAACCGGAAATCTGAAATCCGAATTTATGCCGGTTGACGTAAAAAAAGCGCATTGTATTTTTGAATATATTTATTTTGCCCGCCTCGACAGCAAAATAGACAACATCAGTGTCTATGAAGCCAGAATCCGCGGCGGCGCAACGCTTGCAAAGACCTATCCGGTTGACGCAGATCTTGTCTGCGGCGTTCCGGACTCCGGACTTGCCTCCGCAAAAGGCTATTCCGAAGAATCCGGCATTCCGTTCGGTCTTGCCTTCCACAAAAACAGCTATGTCGGCCGTACCTTTATCAAACCGACACAAAAGGAACGGGAATCCAGCGTAAAAATCAAGCTGAGTGTTCTGGAATCCGTCGTAAAAGGAAAACGAATTGTCCTCGTTGACGATTCCATTGTCCGCGGAACAACGATTTCGAATCTGATTACGATGCTGCGAAAAGCCGGTGCGACCGAGGTTCATGTCCGTATCAGTTCCCCGCCGTTCCTGTATCCATGCTATTTTGGAACCGATGTGCCTTCCAACAAGCAGTTGATCGCAAGCTCCCATTCCACCGAGGAAATCCGCCAGCAGATCGGAGCGGACTCCCTGGGCTACATGCCGATCGAAAAGCTCCAGAACATGGTCGGTGACCTGCCGATCTGTCGTGCATGCTTCGACAGTCATTATCCGATGGAAGTACCAAAGCAGGATATCAGCGCTCTTCTGGAAAGCTGATTTCGTTTTCTTTCCCCTTACCGTGCAGATCTTGCACCCGGTAGGGGGATTTCTTTTTTGAGCATGCATACTTTTCTGTATGGTTTGCATACAATACCTTCAAAAACAAAGGATCTCTTTATGGATCTTACGGACATCATCTATTCCAACGATTACATCAACATTCTGATTCAGAATTACGTGGCACAGTCCGAGCGGTACCAGATGCTCTTTCCGGAATCCAGTGCCCTTCTTACACTGAATTCGCAGTATTCCGTTCTCTTTCTCGAGCGCAGCCTGCTCCCGGAAAATCTCTTTGGTGAAATTCTTTTTACCGGACTCCCGAAACTTTTCACGCCGCTTTCCACCCTCTCTTTAGAAGTCTCCGGCATTGTACAGACGCAGAATCTCTACGGCGGCGGGTATACCGGCAAAAATGTAATCCTGGGTTTTCTGGACACCGGCATCGATTACCGCCACCCCGCCTTTCTGCGCAGCAACGGTCAGAGCCGGATTCTTTCCATCTGGGATCAGACCGACCGCACAGGCACACCGCCGCCGCAGTTTCCCTATGGCAGTCTCTACGAAAAGTCAGACCTTGACGATGCGCTTCGAAGCAGGGATCCTCTTTCTGTCGTTCCGGTCACGGATCCGGACGGACACGGAACATACGTCGCCGGAGTCGCTGGCGGTACTCCGAATGCGTCCGCCGGCTTTCTCGGTGCTGCACCGGAAGCCGATTTCGCTGTTGTTAAGTTAAAACCGGCGAAACAGAATCTGAAAGACTTTTATCTTGTCTCCACCAATGCTCCTGTCTTTGAAGAAGATGATCTTCTCTCTGCGATGCGTTTTCTAAACGAAGTCGCAGCCAGGGAGGGAAAACCACTGGTCATCTGTCTGGCACTTGGAACAAATCAGGGAAGTCATTCCGGAACCCTTCCCATCGCTCTGACGCTGGCGCGCTACGGAAATACGCCGGGCATTATTCCGGTCTGCGCCACCGGCAACGAGGGAAACGCCGCTCACCATTATTATGGCTCCGTATCCGAAAATGACTCCCCGAAAAATGTGGAGTTTCTCGTTTCCGAAGGCAGCCGCGGTTTTGTCCTGGAGTTCTGGGGACAGGTTCCGCAGCTTTTTTCCGTCGGATTCCGCTCTCCCGGCGGAGAAACGATTCCGCGGATTCCCGTCTCTTTGACTCAGGAACAGAGGATCACCTTTGTTCTGGAACGCACCGTCATCTACGTCAACTACGAAGTCGTTCAGACGACGACCGGCAGCCAGCTCATCCTGATCCGCATGCTGGATCCGACGCCCGGCATCTGGACACTTCAGGTTTACCGCGCCTTTCCTTCCCCGCCCGATTTCCACGTCTGGCTTCCGATTACCGGATTTTCCACTTCCGATGTGATCTTTCTGGAACCCGACCCGTACACGACACTGACGACACCCTCCGCCACCGTTCCCGTTCTGTCTCCCTCCACCTATCAGGCATCCAATAACAGTTTTTCACCGGAATCCGGACGCGGCTTTACCCGGCTTGGTGAAATCAAACCCGATTTTGCTTCCCCCGGGATTTCCGTCACCGGACCGGGACCGGCAGGCTCCTACGAAAACCGGAGCGGCGCAAGCGCGTCCGCTGCTATTACATCCGGTGCTGCCGCTCTCTTCCTGCAATGGGGCATTCAACGCACCCCATCCCGCTATTTTACGGCGCAGGAGCTGAAAAACTATCTGATCCGCGGCGCTGGCCGAACTGATACCATTACTTATCCAAGCCGCGAGTGGGGATACGGAAGATTGCAGTTATATCAGAGCTTTCTAAGCCTTATGACAAACTGATTTTCCCGCTCACAGGTTTGCTTCTATGGTATATCCGTTTGTTGATGCAAACTTTTAATGTGCAAGTGCCTTGTTTTTGATTGTTTTCCGTTGTATCATTACGTATTATCATTATATTTATAAAACTAAAAGGGGGATTCCTGACTATGAATTACGAACGCTTGAACGATCTTCGCCTTCTTGGACTTACGATTGCCTACTACCGAAGAGCAAAAGGAATGACGCAGGCCGAACTTGCCGAGGCGGTACATATCAGTCGTACCCATATGAGCAACATCGAAGCGCCAAATACAAAAACCTCTATTTCGTTGAATCTTCTGTTCGATATCGCTGAGGCACTTGACATTCCGGTGAAAGAGCTTTTTGATTTTCAGGGACGCAGTCTGTAGGGTCTTTGAATTTTTCTCTTTAAGAGTAACCCCGCCCGGCAGTTTTTCATATCATGAATTGTAAGCAAAATGATTCCTTTGGAGGAACAAACATGAGTGATTTAGCTGCTACAAACTGTGGATGCGGATGTGACAACGGCTGTGGCTGCGATAATGGATGCAGTGTTTCCAACAACAACCTGTTCGGAAACAATGGCTGCAGTATTATCTGGATTCTGCTTCTCCTCTCCTGCTGCGGCGGATGTGGATGCGGAAACAACAACAATGGCTGCAATTCCGACTGCTGGCTCGTTCTGATTCTTCTGTTCTGCTGCGGCGGATGGAACAACAACGGCTGTGGATGCGGCAACAGCAATAACTGTGGATGCGGCTGCTGACCTTTTTTCAGTCCTCCCAGATGTTCGGGCAGAAAAAGCCCCGGGTGCGGATCAACCGCCCCGGGGCTTTTTTTCACCAGAATTCTCTTTCAGCGAAACCGTTTCGGTTTCCGTGCCTCTCTTTCCCGCTTTTCCATCTCTTCTCTTTTTTCTTTTTTCCTCATACATTCCAGATCTATTTCATAAAAGGCATTCCCTTCGAGTACCTGTTTTCTTTTTGCTGTTTCTTTTCCATCCATTTTCCGGCGGTCTCCTTTTTCTTTCTTCCTCTTATCATATGTTTTTTCCCGCCTTCTGTCATTTTTTCCAGCCTGGAACATAAGATAAAGAGAAATAAAAAGACAAATGCAGGAATGCTGCCAGGAAGGATCTTAATTTGAATCAGGAACAGGAACAAAATGTGGAACAGATGACACCGCTGGACCAGATGATCGCACAGGATCAGCTTCAGATGCTGAAGGCTGCCATTCCCTACGCCTCCTTCGGCCTGCAGCCCTCCCTTGCGATTTTGAGCAAATGGCTCGAGCTCCAGCGGACCATTCAGCTTTTTTCCCGTCCGGCCGACCTTTCCATGATGTCTGTTGATGCCCCGCACGTCTCTCCGCTTGAGATGCTGCAGGATATTTCCCGTTTTGCCGCCGGTCCGCAGCGGGATCTTCTCTCCCAGATGTTTCAGACCATGCAGATGGTCCAGATGCTTCAGAATATAAATCCCGGAAATGAGGAGGATCTGCTATGAGTTCGGATGATAGGCAAAACGACTGGTCACATGACCCATCTCTTTCCGGAATTGACTTCGCCCGGCTTCAGGCACTGCAGCAGATGGCCTCTCAGAGCCGCGGAAAATCCCAGGCGGAAATGATGCCGTTTCTTTTCTCCCTGATGCAGGGAAATCAGGGCGGCGCACAGTTTTCCGCCTCCGAGGCGGACCTGATCATCTCTGCCATCAAAGCCGGAAAATCCAAACAGGAAGCGGCAAAAATTGACCAGATGGTACGCCTCTTCCGCTCCGCTGCTTCCGGGAAAAAACGCTGAAAAACTACAAACCAAAAAACGCTGCCGGTCTGGAATCCCAAACCGGTCAGCGTTTTTATTCTGTGCTTTTTCCTGCCTAGTTCTGCATGGAAAGCACGTTTTTATTTTTTACCAGGTAATCAATCAGAGAAACAACGGTCAGAATCAGTGCAACCCAGATCAGCACGGTATTCAGCACGGAAAGTGCCGGAATGTCGGCGATCAGAAGAATGATCATAATCATCTGGCTGATTGTTTTCGATTTTCCCCACCAGCTTGCTGCGATGACAATTCCATTGTCCGAAGCAACCAGGCGGAAACCGCTGATGATAAATTCTCTTGCGATGATAATAATAACCATCCACGCCGGAAGCTTGTCCAGCTCTACAAAGCAGATCAGTGCAGAGCATACCAGCAGCTTATCTGCCAGCGGATCCATAAACTTTCCGAAATCGGTAATCAGATTGTCACGTCTTGCAATGTAGCCGTCCAGAGTATCCGTGATGCTGGCAGCGGCAAAGATTACCAGTGCAATCCATTTGGACGCGCTTCCGCCCACGCCAGACAGCAGGAAGAACACGAAAAACGGAATCATAATTACCCGCAGAATCGTTAATTTGTTTGGTAAATTCATTGGCTTATCTCTCCTATCAGATCATATTCCAGAGCGCCGGTAATTTTCACTCTTACGAAATCGCCGGATACGAGTGTTTCCGGTGTATTGACAAATACATAGCCGTCTACACCCGGTGCGTCCGCCTGGCTTCTGCCCACATAAGCATCCTCATCCGCCACTTTGCCCTCGATCATAACAAGAAGCTCCTGGCCGATCCTGCGCTCGCCGAGTTCTGCAGAGATATCCTGCTGCAGCTCCATCAGTTCTGCCTGACGGTCCAGTTTTACCTCCTCGTCGATCTGATGCTCCATCGCAGCAGCCGGTGTTCCCTCCTCCGGAGAGTAGGTGAATACGCCGAGACGGTCGAACTCCATGTCGTTGATAAACTCGAGGAGTTCTTTGTGCTGCTCTTTTGTCTCTCCTGGGAATCCTGTGATCAGCGTGGTGCGCAGTGTGATATCCGGCATCTCGCTTCTCAGAAAATCAATTTTGTCGATCAGCTCCTGTTTGGAGGTTCTGCGACCCATGCGGCGCAGGATCTCATCGTTGGCATGCTGAATTGGCAGATCCAGGTAGTGACAGACTTTCGGCTCTTCCTTCATCGTCTGAACGAGTTCCGGATAGATGTCCTCCGGATAGCAGTACAGAATCCGGATCCAGTAGAGCTCCGGAATTTTGCAGAGCTCTTTTAACAGAAGGTGGAGAGACGGCTTTCCGTACAGATCGATACCATAAATGGTTGTCTCCTGCGCAACGAGAACGAGCTCTTTGACACCCTGTTCTGCCATCGTCTTCGCTTCTGCTATCAGTTCCTCCATCGGAACGGAGCGGTACGGTCCGCGCAGCTTCGGAATGATGCAGTAGGTACAGTGCTTGTCACAGCCCTCTGCAATTTTCAGATATTCGTAATGGCCGCCTGTCGTTACAACGCGCTGTGCGTCAATTTTCGGCAGTCCTTTCAGATCGGCATACTCCTGGAAGCGGTCGCCGCCGAGGACATCCTGAATGGCATCCAGGATTTTGTCATAGCTGTTCGTTCCAAGTACGGCGTCAACCTCCGGAATCTCCTCAATGATTTCATCGCGGTAGCGCTCTGCCATACAGCCCGTTACCAGAAGAACCTTACAGCTTCCCGCTGTACGGTACTTCGCCATTTCAAGAATATTTTGAATGCTTTCTTCTTTGGCGTCGTGGATAAAGCAGCATGTGTTTATCACGATAACCTCTGCATCTTCCTCGGAATCGGTGATCTCGAAGCCATGCTCTACCAGAAGACCCAGCATATGCTCGGAATCTACCAGGTTTTTATCGCATCCAAGGGAAATAAACAGAATTTTCATATTATTCAATTACTGGCTCCTCTTTTGTTTCCTCTTCCGCTTCAACTTCAGATTCCGGAAGGATTGTAACCTCTCCTTTGTACATCTCCTCTACGGCGATGGAAAGCGGTTTCATGCCTTTTTTCACTTTTACAAGCGGTTCAGCTCCGCCGATGATCTGTCTTGCACGTTTGCTTGTTGCAAGTACCAGAGAGTAACGGCTGCTGACAACCGGTGCCTCGTCCAGATCCTGGCCCTCGTTAATAGTTGCAATCAGTTCCTGATAAGATGGATGAATCATAATAAATGCTCCTTTCTATTTTTCCAGACTTTTTTTCATCTGTTCGATAAAGTCTTTCTGGTTGCTGCTCATGAAATGCTGGCTCTGAATGGTCTCATGCATCTGTTTTACGCAGGTTTCGAGGTCGTCGTTGATCAGGACATAATCGTACTGGTCCATGCCCTGTGCTTCCTCTTTTGCACGCTCCATTCTGCCTTTGATGACTTCTTCTGTTTCCGTTCCGCGTCCCCGGAGGCGTCGTTCCAGCTCCTCGGCGGTCGGCGGTGTGATGAACACAAGAAGGGTGTCCGGACGTTTTTCCTTGACCTGAAGTGCTCCCTGGATTTCAATCTCAAGCAGAACATCTTTTCCGGCATCCAGCTGCTCCTCTACGTATGCCTTCGGCGTTCCGTAGGAATGTTTTACGTAACGCGCATACTCGAGGAAGGCATCCTCTTCTACCATGCGGTCAAACTCTTCTTCTGTACGGAAAAAGTACGATACGCCGTCTTCCTCGCCCGGACGCGGGTCTCTTGTGGTGACGGAGATGGACAGCGCATAGTTGTCGTACTCCTCCATCAGGCGTTTCATCAGTGTTCCTTTTCCTGCTCCGGAAAAACCGGATACTACAGTAAGTATTCCTCTACTCATTTTCAGATTCCCCTCGCTCTTTTTCTGTTTCCCAGCCGCCGTTGAATCTGCGGCTGATCGTTTCCGGCTGCAAAGCCGAAAGGATGATAAATTCTTCTCCGGTGATGAGCACTGCTTTCGTGCGTCTTCCCTGCGTCGCATCGATGATGCGGTTGCTTTCCTTTGCACGCTGCACCATACGCTTGACGGGCGCCGCCTCGGGACTCACCACTGCTATTATTTTATCCGAATTTACGACATTGCCGAATCCGATGTTGATCAGTTTTGCCACAATCCGTCCTTTCCTGTACCTTCTGAAGTCTTTTTCAGAAAATACATCTACCCATACAGATTTATTATAATTCATTCAGAAAGCCTAGTCAAATCTTTTTTTCTGTATTATAATGAAAATACCAGAATTTCAAACAAAGGAGATATTTTCTATGGCTTTTGATGGAATTACCATTGCAAATATTGCACAGGAACTGAATCAGACCATCGTCGGCGGAAAGATCAACAAGATCGCACAGCCGGAAAACGACGAGCTGATGATTACAATAAAAAACAACCGTACCGTTTACCGTCTTCTCCTCTCGGCAAGTGCTTCGCTTCCGCTGATCTACCTGACGGACAACAATAAGCCCGGCCCGATGACCGCACCGAATTTCTGTATGCTGCTCCGCAAACACATCGGCAGCGCCCGCATTCTCTCCGTTACCCAGCCGGGACTCGAGCGTATTCTTATTTTTGAGCTCGAGCATTTGAACGAACTCGGCGATATCTGCCGCAAGAAGCTGATTGTGGAGATCATGGGAAAACACAGCAACCTGATCTTCTGTCAGGAGGACAATACGATCCTTGACAGTATCAAACATATTTCCGCCAACATGAGTTCTGTCCGTGAGGTTCTTCCGGGCCGCACCTGGTTCATTCCGCACACGCAGGATAAGAAAGATCCGCTCACGATCACAGAAGAAGAATTTTTCGATTTCGTCTGCACGAAACCAATGGCTGCCGCAAAGGCAATCTACACTTCCCTTACCGGCTTCAGCCCGCTGATGGCGGAGGAAGTCTGCTGCCGCGCCGGCATCGACGGCGGATTTGCGGTCAATGCACTCGAAGAAAATGCGAAGCTTCATCTGTTCCGCACCTTCTCTTATCTGATTGAGGATATCAAAAACGGCGCATTTACGCCGAACATCGTATACCAGGGCGATGAGCCGAAAGAATTTTCCGCACTGAAACTGACGCAGTATCAGGATTTGCAGGAGGAAACATACGATTCGATCTCCGGTGTACTGGAAACATACTATGCCATGAAAAACCGCATCACCCGTATCCGTCAGAAATCTTCCGATCTGCGCCGTGTCGTCAATACCGCACTCGAACGGAATGTCAAAAAATACGACCTGCAGCAGAAGCAGTTAAAAGACACCGACAAGCGGGAAAAATACCGGATTTACGGTGAGCTTTTAAATACGTACGGCTACAGCTGCCAGCCGGGCGATACTTCGCTGAAAGCCGTCAATTACTATAACGGCGAGGAAATCACGATTCCGCTCGACGGAACGCTCTCTGCCGGCGAAAATGCGAAAAAATACTTCGACCGCTACGGAAAGCTGAAGCGGACCCGTGAGGCACTCGAGGAACTTCTTGTCGAGACGAAAGAGGAAATCGACCATCTCGAATCCATCAGCACGGCGCTTGATATTGCGCTCGATGAGGCGGATCTGGTGCAGTTAAAAGAAGAGCTGATCGAGTACGGCTACATCCGCCGCAAGGGACCGACAGGGAAAAAGCAGAAAATCACCTCCCATCCGTTCCACTACCGCTCTTCCGAGGGCTTTGACATTTATGTCGGCAAGAACAACTTCCAGAACGAGGAACTTTCGTTTAAATTCGCCTCCGGCAACGACTGGTGGTTCCACGCGAAAGGCCAGCCGGGCAGCCATGTCATCGTAAAGACGAACGGTAAAGAGCTGCCGGATTCCGTCTACGAAGAGGCCGCTGCTCTCGCCGCCTATTACTCGAAAGGCAGACAGGCACCGAAGGTGGAAATCGACTACACCTTAAAGAAAAACCTGCGCAAACCAAACGGAAGCAAACCGGGCTTCGTTGTTTATTACACCAATTACTCCATGATGGCGGAGCCGAACATCCGCAATCTTCAGGAAGTACAGGACTAAATTCAGAATACAAAAGACTTTTCGCACATTCCTATCTGTTCCTCTTTGCGAAAAGTCTTTTTTTCGTAAAATTTAATACTTCCTTCATTTCTTTTTCGATGCTCTATGGTATACTTCTTAGTATGGAAAAAGATTCCAGACGTGATCTTTTTCAAACAAACCACAGTGAGGCTGTCTCTTCTTTATCAGGACGGCCGGAGAGGAATATAACTGTTATGAACAAAACAATTCCCGAAATCATTCACCGCCGTGTTCCAACGACGCGTTATGAGGCAGACCCTTCCGAAGGCCTTTCCGCCGAGCAGGTTGCCGAGTACCGCGAGAACGGCTGGACCAACCGCGCGGTGGAACCTCCGTCCAAGACAACGGCCGAGATCGTCAAGAGCAATGTCTGTACGTATTTCAACCTGATTTTTCTGATTATTGCCATCTTTCTGATCCTTGCCGGTTCGTTCCGGGATCTTACGTTTCTGCCGGTCATCATCGCGAACACGCTGATCGGTATTGTACAGGAGATCAAGGCGAAAAAGACGCTGGAAAAGCTGTCTGTTTTAAACGCGCCGAAGGCTACTGCGATCCGTGACGGGGCTGAGGTAACACTCGCCGCGGAGGATCTCGTACTCGATGATATTGTTGTATTTACCGCAGGAAAACAGATCTGCGCTGATGCCGTCGTGCTTGAAGGTGAGGTACAGGTCAACGAATCGCTGCTTACCGGTGAATCCGATGAGATTACCAAGCGCCCGGGCGACGAGCTGATGTCCGGAAGTTTTATCGTCTCCGGAAGCTGCAAGAGCCGTCTGACCCAGGTCGGTGAAGATTCCTACATTTCCCGTCTGACCCTCGAGGCAAAGGCCATGAAAGAGGGCGAACAGTCCGAGATGATCCGCTCCCTCAACAAGCTGGTAAAGGTTGTCGGCATTCTGATCATTCCGATCGGTCTTCTGCTCTTCGGCCAGCAGTTTTTCGTCTCCCACGAAACGTTCCGTGAGAGCATTACCTCGATGGTGGCCGCCGTGCTCGGCATGATCCCAGAAGGTCTTTACCTGCTTGCAAGCGTTGCCCTTGCCGTCAGCGTTATGCGGCTGGCTTCGCAGAAGGTTCTCGTGCATGATATGAAATGTATCGAGACGCTGGCTCGCGTCAACGTGCTCTGTGTCGATAAGACGGGAACCATCACCGAGACAAATATGAAAGTACATGATCTGATTCTGGTCGGCTCCAGTTCAGTCCCTGATACAGAATCCGGCAAAAATGCTCCCGCACTGCAGAAAGAAGAGCTTTCCCTTGCGGTCGGTGATTTCGCATCTGCCATGTCAAACGACAACATTACTATGGCGGCACTGAAAGAATATTTTGAAGACAGCAACGGCAAAACTGCCGTTTCGATGACTTCGTTCTCCTCGGAATTCAAGTATTCCAGTGTGACATTTTCGGATGTCTCCTACGTGCTCGGTGCCCCGGAGTTCGTTCTCCGCGATGATTTTGCACGCTATCAGAGTGAAATTGAAGCGTATACCTCAAAGGGATTCCGTCTCCTCGTCTTCGGCACATCCGAAACTGTACCGAATGGAAAAGCACTCTCCGGCCGTGTCACGCCGCTTGGCTACGTGCTTCTCTCCAATCCGATCCGAAAAGAAGCACCGGAAACGTTCCGCTACTTCGAAGATCAGGGTGTCCATGTCAAGGTCATCTCCGGTGATACTCCGGTAACGGTATCTGAGGTTGCCCGCCAGGCAGGGATTGCACACGCAGAGGATTATATTGATGCTTCCACTCTAAAGACACCGGAAGAGCTCGAAGAAGCAATCCTGAAATACACCGTGTTCGGCCGTGTCACACCAGACCAAAAACGCCAGTTTGTCCAGGCTTTAAAGAAAAACGGCAAGACCGTTGCGATGACCGGCGATGGTGTCAACGATGTGCTCGCATTAAAGGATGCCGACTGCTCCGTTGCGATGGCATCCGGAAGTGACGCTGCCGCACAGGCTGCACAGCTCGTTCTGCTGGACAACGACTTTTCGAAGATGCCTTCTGTCGTACTGGAAGGCCGCCGCGTTGTCAACAACCTGCAGCGCTCGGGAACGCTGTTCCTGGTAAAGAACATTTTCTCGTTCCTGCTGTCCATCTTCTCACTGATCTCGATGGTGACGTATCCGCTGGAGCCGTCCCAGATCTCGCTGATCAGTATGTTTACGATCGGTATTCCAGGCTTCCTGCTCTCGCTAATGCCGAACAAAAACCGGATCGCGGGCCACTTTATCACGAACATTCTGACACGGGCCCTGCCTGCGGCGCTGACCGACTTTTTGATGGTCGCAACACTCGTCGTCTTCGGCCAGGAATTTGCGGTCGGCTCGGAAGATATTTCGACCGCTGCCACCGTACTGCTCGCCATTGTCGGTTTTATGATTCTCTACCGGATCAGCAAGCCGCTCAACTGGATGCGCTGGACGATCCTGATCGGCTCGATTATTGCCTTCATTTTCTGCAGTACCTATCTGAACCAGCTGTTCGCCATTTCTGATATGTCCAGAAAATGTATCATGCTGCTGGTCGTATTCTCTGTCGCAACAGAGCCGGTTCTGCGATATTTGAGCATCCTCGTGGATTCCATTTCCTCTTTTTACCGAAAGCAGAAAATTTTCTTCCTGCGAAAACGGGAAGCGAGAAAAGCGAAATAAAACGTAAAACCAAACATCAAAAATGCCGTACAGCGTTGGAAATTTTTCCTCCGCCTGTACGACATTTTTTGATTTACCAATCACAGTTTCTTACTTTCTCATCTCCGGATCTTCCGTGTAATGCGTCCGCTCGCCGCCGATGTATTTCGGTCTTGTCCGCGCGCAGACAACGTGCGCATCTCCGATCGTTTTCTGCGATACCCGGACCGGAACGGCTACTGCCTTCAGCTGCATGCCGATCAGCACATCACCGATATCAATACCTGCATGCGCCTGCACACGCTCTACGGTGACAGCGTCCTCCAATCCATAGTATGCCGCCATCGCAAACGATCCGCCGCCATGCAGCCACGGTACCGCGCAGACCGGCTCGTAACCGTATTTTTCTGCCGCCGCACGCTCCAGAACAACCGCGCGGTTCAGATGCTCACAGCACTGCGCCGCCAGATACAGCCCGTGCTCCTTCGTACACGCATACAGCGCCTCAAACACCGCCTGCCCGATCTCCTGGCTGGAATCCGTTCCGAGCTTACTGTTGTGAATTTCACTCGAAGAACATCCCACTACCAGAATCTGTCCCGGTTTCATCTGCGCCGTCGTAATCAGCTCCTCTGCGACGGCACGCGCTTCCTGTCTGATTGTTTCAAGATCCATTTTGTATCCCTCCTTGCTAAACAGCAATATTTATGCAAAAGGAGACTGACTCTTTTTCCAAGAATCAGCCTCCTTTCTTCAGCTTACATAATTATTATTTCTGAACAATATTCACAATTCTTCCCGGTACGTAAATTTCTTTTACGATGTTTCCGGTCAGTTTGTCTGCAACTGCCTCTTTTGCAGCGGCGATTGCGGTCTCTTTATCTGCATCTTTGGCGATTTTGATCGTTCCGCGCATTTTGCCGTTGATCTGAACAGCGATCTCGGCTACTGCCTCTACGGTCTTCTCCTCGTCAAACTCCGGCCATGCGGTCTGATACAGACGACCTTCATATCCAAGGTCTGCCCACAGTTCCTCGGTCATATGCGGTGCAACCGGATTCAGCAGGATCAGAAGGGTTTCGAACTCTTTTCTCGTTACTTTTCCGGCTTTGTAGAACTCGTTGACCAGGGTCATCATGGCTGCGATCGCTGTGTTGTATTTCAGGGACTCATAGTCGCTGGATACTTTCTTGATGGTCTGGTGCATTTTGGACTCCAGCTCTTTGGAGTAGGAATCTCCGTCTACCAGGCTGTCCTGCAGTTTCCATACACGCTCGAGGAAACGACGGCATCCTTTTACGCCTTCCTGAGACCAGGATGCGCTTAAGTCGAAGGCACCGATGAACATCTCGTACGTACGCAGGGTATCTGCACCAAACTCAGCTACGATATCATCCGGGTTGACAACGTTTCCACGGGATTTACTCATCTTCTCGCCGTTCTCGCCGAGGATCATTCCGTGGGAAGTACGTTTCTGATACGGTTCCGGGCAGGTAACTACGCCCTGATCGTACAGGAATTTATGCCAGAAACGGGAATACAGAAGGTGAAGGGTGGTATGCTCCATTCCTCCGTTGTACCAGTCAACCGGCAGCCAGTATTTCATAGCTTCTTTGCTTGCCAGAGCCTCTTTGTTCTTCGGATCGGTATAGCGGATGTAATACCAGGAAGAACCAGCCCACTGCGGCATGGTATCGGTCTCACGTTTTGCAGGTCCTCCGCAGCACGGGCAGGTGGTGTTGACCCAGTCTGTCATGGCAGCCAGCGGAGACTCGCCGTTATCGGTCGGCATGTAGCTCTCTACATCCGGCAGCTCCAGCGGAAGGGATTCTTCCGGAACCGGAACATAACCGCATTTGTCGCAGTGTACGATCGGAATCGGCTCACCCCAGTAACGCTGACGGGAGAATACCCAGTCACGCAGCTTATAGTTTGTTTTTGCTTTTCCAACGTGGTTCTCTTCGAGCCACTCAAGAATTTTCTTTTTTGCTTCCGCAACGGAAAGTCCGTTCAGGAAACCGGAGTTGACAAGAGTTCCCTCTGCAACGTCGGTGTAAACTTCGTTCTGTACGTCGCCGCCTGCAACAACCTCGATGATCGGCATGTTGAATTTCTTTGCGAACTCCCAGTCACGCTCATCGTGTGCCGGTACTGCCATGATGGCGCCGGTGCCGTAGCTCATCAGTACATAATCGGAAATCCAGATCGGGATCTCTTTTCCATTAACCGGGTTGACTGCGGAAAGTCCGTCGATCATAACACCGGTCTTGTCTTTTGCAAGCTCGGAACGCTCGAAATCGGATTTTCTGGCTGCCATCTCACGGTATGCGCAGACCTCATCCCAGTTCTTGATCTCATCTTTGTACTGGTCGATGTACGGATGCTCCGGGGAGAGTACCATGTACGTAACACCGAACAGGGTATCCGGGCGTGTGGTGTAGATAGTCAGCTTCTCCGGTTTATCTTTCAGGGAGAAATCAACCTCTGCTCCGTGGGAACGTCCGATCCAGTTTTTCTGGGAAGTTTTGACACGCTCAATATAGTCAACGCCGTCCAGACCGTCGATCAGCTTGTCTGCATACTCGGTGATCTTCAGCATCCACTCGCTCTTTACTTTGCGGACAACCGGACTTCCGCAGCGCTCGCACACGCCGTTTACAACTTCCTCGTTTGCAAGGCCTACCTTACAGGAAGTACACCAGTTGATCGGCATCTCTTTTTTATATGCCAGTCCGGCTTTGAAAAGTTTCAGGAAAATCCACTGGGTCCAGTGATAGTATTCCGGATCCGTCGTGTTGATCTCTCTTTCCCAGTCGAAGGAATATCCAAGAGACTGAAGCTGGTCTTTGAAGTGATGTACGTTGTTTTTGGTAACGATCTTCGGATGAATGTGGTTTTTGATCGCATAGTTCTCCGTTGGAAGACCAAATGCATCCCAGCCCATCGGATACAGAACGTTGTAACCCTGCATTCTGCGCTTTCTGGCTACGATATCCAGTGCGGTGTACGGACGCGGATGGCCTACGTGAAGTCCCTGTCCTGACGGATACGGGAACTCAACGAGTGCATAGTATTTTGGTTTTGTATAATCATCTGTGGCGGCAAAGGCTTTCTCGTCCTGCCAGATCTTCTGCCACTTTTTCTCAATGTTCTGTGGCTCATATCTTTTACTCATGGGTAACCTCCTGCATGTTCAAGTTCAAAGTTCTTTTTTCTCACACTGCCGCATAGGACAGCATGCACATTTGAACATATAGCTGTATTCTATCACTCTTTCCCTGTTTTTACAATTTATTTTTTCCTATATCCTCCGTTTTTCTTCAAAAACCGCAGAAAAATCCGGTTTCCGGGCGAATTCTGCTCCCGAAACCGGATTTTCTCTGTTTTATCACACTATTTTATAAAGCTTTATTCTTCTGCTTTTTCAACCTTCGAAGCTCTTGCCTCAATCTCTTTTGCCTGGATATCGGACGGAGCCTGCTCATATCTCGCAAACTCATAGGAGAAATCACCGCTTCCGCCTGTCATGGAGCGGAGTGTTGTGCCGTATCCGTAGATCTCAAGTTCCGGAACATCAGCCTCGATAATCGTATGGCCCTTGTGATCCGGATTCATGCCGAGCACACGGCCGCGGCGTTTGTTGAGATCGCCCATGATATCGCCGGTGTATTTATCGTCTACAGTGATCTTCATCGAAACGATCGGCTCAAGGAGAACCGGGGATGCTTCCATAAAGCCTTTCTTGAACGCCTGGATCGCTGCGGTCTTGAATGCCATCTCGGAGGAGTCTACCGGATGATAAGAACCATCATACAGAACGGCTTTGACGCCGACTACCGGATAAGCAGCCAGAGGGCCTTTCTGTACGGCTTCCTGGATACCTTTTTCAACAGCCGGGAAGTAGTTCTTCGGAACGGCGCCGCCGACAACTTCCTGCTCGAAAACGTATGGTTTCTCGAGATCTCCGGAAGCGGAGAAGCGCATTTTTACATGACCGTACTGGCCGTGGCCGCCGGACTGTTTTTTGTATTTTGCTTCTACATCCGAATTTTTGCGGATCGTCTCGCGGAAGGCTACCTTCGGACGGGACAGCTCTACTTCTACTTTGTAGCGCTCCAGCAGCTTGCTGACGATAATATCGATGTGCTGGTCGCCCATGCCGTACAGCAATGTCTGATGGTTTGCAGAATCATTGACTGCCTTCATAGTCAGGTCTTCCTGCATCATCTTGGCAAATGCCTGGGAGATCTTATCTACATCGGCTTTGTTCTTCGGTTTATATCGTTTTGCGGTGTACGGAGTCGAAACATCCGGTTTTCCGTAGCGGACCTGATTGTTCTTTGTAGCAAGGGAATCGCCGGTTCTTGCATCGCCGAGTTTTGCGATGGCACCGATATCTCCTGCATGAAGCTCCGGTACTTCGATCGGCTTGGAGCCTTCGAGCACGTACAGCTTGCTCAGTTTTTCTTCGGATTCCTGATCTACATTATAGAGCACATCATCGCTTTTAATAACGCCGGAGCAAACCTTAATCATTGAATATTTTCCAAGGAACGGATCCACGATCGTCTTGAAAATGGTCGCGCTCTTCGGTTTCGCGAAGTCGTAATTTGCCTCGAAAATTTCGTTCGTATTGAGATTGATGCCGGCACACGGACGGGTGGACGGATCCGGGAAGTATCCGCAGATATCATCCAGAAGGTTCGATACGCCCTGCAGATTGACCGGGGAGCCCATGCATACCGGAACGATGGTGCCGTCTCCTACGTTCATGGCAAGCGCTGCGGAAATCTCTGCTACCGAGAACTCTTCTCCGCCAAAGTAGCGGTCCATAAACTCTTCACTTGTTTCTGCCACGGATTCCATCAGGGTTTCACGGTACTTCTCCAGATATTCTACGGAGTAATCCGGAATCGGGCATTCTTCTTTTTTATCTTTTTCGATATATCTGCGGCCTTTGTTCTTTACAATATTGATATATCCTACAAATTTACCGTTTTCACGCAGAGGCATATGAAGCGGTGCGATTCGTTTTCCGTACAGTTCGGTGAGCTGCTCAACGACTTCTCGGTAGCTGACATCGTCCTGATCCATTTCCGTTACGAAGATCATACGCGGAAGATTGTATTTCTCGCAGAGTTCCCATGCTTTCTGGGTTCCGACCTGCACGCCGGCCTTTCCGGATACCACGATTACAGCGGCATCTGCTGCGGAAGCGGCTTCCTGTGCTTCTCCTACGAAATCAAACATTCCAGGAGTATCCAGAACATTGATCTTATTTTTCCCCCATACGACCGGGACAAGCGTTGTGGAAATAGAGCATTTGCGCTTGATTTCTTCTTTGTCAAAATCGCTGACGGTATTTCCGTCTGTCACTTTTCCGAGACGGTTTGTCATACCGGAAAGATAAGCCATAGCTTCGGTCAGACTTGTCTTTCCGGAGCCGCTGTGCCCCAGCAGCACCACATTTCTGATTCGGTCAGTTCTAAAAACGTCCATATGTAATACCTCCCATGTAAGTAAATTTGCAGATTGCAAGGCCGCTCTTATTCGCCTTTCTGCTTTTTATCAAGATTCACGTCTTCCGTTCCTCTTATCATAGTCACTATTCTACTAAAGTTTTTGCTTTTTTGCAAGTATATTATTCATATTTCACAATATATTTCTGAATTTTTAAATTTTATATGTATTTTAGCTGGTTATTCTGCCCTTCTTCCGCTTTTCTGTCTGGCTTTTCTGTGGAATCTGTCAGATTTTGCAAAACAAGCAAAATTGCTGCCTTTCAAAAATGCTTTGTCGCTTTAAAGTAAGAAATCTTTGACATTTGATTTCAGATGCTTTACAATGTCTTTTATACGATTTACCTACGAAAATTGTCAGAAAGGACTACTTGAATTATGTGTGATACATCCGAAAAAATCTGTATCGGCTTTATCGGCCTTGGCCTCATCGGCGGCTCCATTGCAAAAACCCTCAGAAAGGTTCACCCGGAGTATAAACTGATGGCCTACTGCCGCACCAAAGCGACGATCGAAGAGGCAATTCAGGAAGGCGTGATTGATATCGCGCTGGAAGAACGGGACGACCGCTTTGCCGACTGTGACTATATCTTCTTATGTGCTCCTGTCAGCACCAACATCTCCTATCTTCCGTTCGTGAAAGGCATCGCAAAACCGGGCTGTATCATCACAGACGTCGGAAGTGTAAAAGGAGAAATCCATCAGGCTGTTGAGACCCTCGGCATGACGCACCAGTTTATCGGCGGCCATCCGATGGCAGGCTCCGAAAAGACGGGATATTCCAGCGCCACCGATTACCTGCTGGAAAATGCTTACTATATGATTACACCCGGACCAGATGTTGAGATCGCGACAGTTTCCGCTTTCGTTGATCTTGTCCAGTCCTTAAAGGCGATCCCGATGGTTTTAACATACGAAGAGCACGACTACATCACCGCAGGTGTCAGTCATCTGCCGCATATCGTTGCCGCTACCCTGGTCAATGCACTCGCATCCCTGGACACACCGGAAGAGCAGATGAAAACCGTTGCTGCAGGCGGCTTCAAGGACATCACCCGCATCGCTTCCTCCTCCCCGGAGGTATGGCAGCAGATCTGTCTCTCAAACCAGAAGCAGCTTTCGAATGTGCTGGATTCCTATATCCGCCTTCTCGTCCAGGCAAAATACCTGGTTGACAACAAAAAAGGTCACGAGCTCTACAATATGTTTGAGAGTTCCCGCGAATACCGGAATTCCATGGAAGATTCTTCCTATGGACCGACAAAGAAAGAATACGTCGTTTACTGCGACCTGCTCGATGAAGCCGGCGGAATCGCAGCCGTTACAACAATTCTTGCCATCAACCAGATCAGTATTAAAAATATCGGCATTACGCATAACCGCGAGTTCGAAGAGGGTGCTCTCCGCATTGAATTTTATGAAGAGCAGGCAGGCATTCTTGCCCGGAAGGTCTTAAAAGACCATGGCTATACCATTCATATCCGCAATTAAAAGCGCGTATATCTTGACAGGAGGAAGTTACGTTATGCAGTTCCAGAAAGCAGTACGTCCTCTGCGCGGAGAAATCTCCGTGCCGGGCGATAAATCCATTTCCCACCGCGCCGTCATGTTCGGTGCCATTTCAGAGGGAACCACAGAAGTCACAAACTTTTTACAGGGTGCCGACTGTCTCTCCACCATCTCCTGCTTCCGCAGTATGGGCATTGAGATCGAGAACACGCCGGAGCGCATCCTCGTTCATGGAAAAGGCCTGCACGGGCTTTCGGCTCCGTCCGCCGTTCTCGACTGCGGAAACAGTGGAACAACGACACGCCTGATCTCCGGCATTCTTGCCGGCCAGAACTTTTCCAGTACACTGACCGGTGACGCCTCCATTCAGAAACGGCCGATGGGACGCATCATCAATCCGCTGACCCAGATGGGCGCTTCCATCCGCAGTATTCCGGAAAACGGCTGTGCGCCGCTTGCGATCAACGGCCATCCGCTCCACGCCATCTCCTATCTTTCGCCGGTCGCATCCGCACAGGTCAAATCGTGTGTCCTGCTTGCCGGACTGTATGCTGACGGAAAAACAAGCGTTACCGAACCGGCTCTTTCCAGAAACCATACGGAGCTGATGCTGAAATTCTTCGGCGCCGACGTTGCCTCCGAAGGGCTGACCGCATCGGTTCTGCCGGACCCGGATCTCCATGGAAATCTCGTCCGTGTGCCGGGAGATATTTCCTCCGCCGCCTACTTCATCGCCGCCGCGCTGATAGTTCCAGGCTCTGAGGTGCTCCTGAAAAATGTCGGCATCAACCCGACCCGCGACGGTATGCTCCGCGTCTGCCGCGCCATGGGTGCTGACATCACACTTCTGAATGAGCAGAACTCCGGCGGAGAACCGGTTGCAGACCTTCTCGTGCGCTATACGCCGTCTCTTTCCGGCACCGTCATCGAGGGCGAACTGATCCCGACCCTGATCGATGAAATCCCGATCATCGCGGTTCTTGCCGCCACAGCGAACGGTACAACCGTGATCCGGAATGCGGAGGAGCTGAAAGTCAAAGAATCGAACCGTCTTGATATCATGGTAAACGAACTCACCGCGATGGGTGTTTCCCTGGAAGGCACGGACGACGGCATGATCATTGAGGGCGGAAAACCGTTCCACGGCGCCCAAATCGACAGCCGCCTCGACCACCGCATTGCGATGTCGTTTGCAATCGCTTCGCTTGCCGCAGAGACACCGACGGAAATCCTGCGCGCCGGCTGTGTGGATATCTCGTATCCGACATTCTACCAGGATCTGGCACGGCTGCAGGCATAAAAAACGTTTAAACAAAAAATGGATTGTGAAGATCATTTCCTCACAATCCATTTTTTTGCTTTTACCCTGTTCTTCCGGCCGTTCCAACCGTTTCTCCCTGCCGTACCCGCGTTTCGATTCCAAGCCGCGAATAATTCCAGATCCGTTTTTCCGGCACTGCGCTTCCCTTCTGTGCCAGAACGATCACTGTCGAACCACCGAAGGCAAAATAGCCTTTCTCTTCGCCGCGCTGTACACGTCTCGCCGCTCCGGCATTTTCATTGACAATCTTTCCGACCATCATCGCGCCGACCTCCATCTGCAGCAGTGTGCCGAAATTTGCGGACTGCAGCAGCGTGTAGGTTCTCGTATTTTCTTTATAGATCGGGCAAAAATCATTCGCCGCCGGATTGACCGTGTGGAGCACACCCTCAATCCGCCGTTCCGTCGAGCAGACGCCGTCATCCACAAAGAGATACCGGTGATAATCGTCCACGGAAAGCCGGAACAGAAATAACGTTCCGCCCTCATACCGTTTTGCCAGCTTCCGGTCGCGCAGAAGCTGTTCCAGCGTATATTCTGTGTTCTTGATCTCAAACTTCCCGTTCTCATGAATCGGATAAACCGTAAGCCGCGCATCACACGGGCTGATAAAATCCTGCGGCGCATTGGAAAACGGACGTGCATCCATTTTCAGCTTCCGCACAAAGAAATCATTGAACGAGATAAACTGCTTTGCGGTACATTCCTTCAGTGAAATATGATTTTTCTTTACAAACGGTGCAACCAGCGGCACCGATAAGCGGCTGTCCAGAAAGCAGCCTGCCGCACGAGATACAAATGACTGAACCAGCGGCTGCATCGCGGCTCTTCCGGCGGCATGGCTGTACATCATGTGCAGAAAACGGTCCTGCAGATCATTTTCCTCGCGGATCAGATCAAGCTTTGGATGATTTTTCCCCTGTTTTCGGTAAGGATAAGCGCAGAGTCTCAAATCGTTCTTCCTCCCTTCCAGATCAGAAGTCCGCGGAGCACAGCCACTCCAACGACCGCTACCAGCACAGCAAGCTCTTTATTCGTCGGCTTGCGGAAGCGGAAATCCGTGATAAATAGAACACCGACCGCCAGCACCAGCAGATGCAGCCAGATTAGAAAGTATCCGCGGCAGAGCGGCGCAAAGACGAACAGCAGCGGCAAAGCCACTGACATCGAGGTAATCGGCAGTCCCTGGTAATATTTCCGGTTCTCCGAAGTTTCATTCTGACGCTTCTCTTCCATTACGTTAAAATATCCCAGACGGATCACGCCCGCAAGACCGTAGAAAATAAGAATCGGAATGCTGTAAAAATGTGTCATGCCAAGCTCATAGCAGAGCACGATCGGAAAGACGCCGAAACAAACCACATCGCAGAGCGAATCGATCTGAATGCCGAACCGCTTTTCATCTTCGGTCCTGTTTTTCTTCGTCCGCGCAATTTTTCCATCGAACATATCGCACAGTCCGGAAAAAGCAAGACAAAAAATCGCCCAGTTAAAGTGCCCCCGCGTTGCAAGAAAAATGCCGCTGATGGACGATGCAAAGCTGATATATGTTAATATTACGGTATAATCATAGAACCCTATCATATGTAGTTCCCCCTCTTTTTTCTCTTTTCGTATTCCCGATCGTAAGCTGTGCGACGATGGTAAAGACTGCACTCACCAGCAGTTCCCCGTAGTAGCCGAGCCCTCTGGAAAGCACCATTGCCGGAAGAAGCAGCGTGCTTCCAAAGACCGGCGGGAAAATTTTCAGGAACAGTGTCTCGCTGATTCCCATTCCTCCCGGAAGCGGCAGCATGTCAACCGATACGGAAATGACCGCCTGCAGCAGCACAATGGTGATAAAGGAAACGCCTGATAAATGGAAGGCGCGGTATACAAACCATGTTGCTGCAAATAAAGCAAACCTCTGTGCAAAGGTAATCGCAAGGACATTGACCAGCACCATTTTGTGGGTGCCAAGATACGCTGCCGTATTCTGGTAGACTTCCATGGAAGCTTCCAGTTTTTTCAGGCGGCTTTCTTTTCGTTTCATCAAATGCAGTTTTTCCACGATTTTCAGTCCCAAAACCAGAATTGTCCGCGCAAGCGCCGGATGAAAAACCAGAATAAGCATGGCTGTGACACAGAAGACATTCAGACCGATTCCCAGATAGAAAACCGGAAGGATTTCCGTCAGATACCGGTGCAGGAAGCCCTGTCCGAACAGAACAAGCCCAAGTCCCACCACGACCAGCACCGCTTTGTAGGTGATCGTGACGATCATCAGAATCACCGTTGATACCGGAAGAGATATTTTCTCCTTTTTCATATAGTAGAGCTGCATCGGCTGGCCGCCGCTTGCGGACGGTGTGATACAGCTGAAAAAGAATCCGACGGAAGAAAACAGAAAACATGTCCGCTTCTTCACCGGAATCTGGAAGGAATGCATCATGTACCAGATGATGATCGATTCTCCCCAGATAAAAAACACGACACAGAACAGTCCCGGCAACAGCCACCGCACATCTGCCCGCCGCATTGCTTCCATCATTGCGCCAAGGTCTTCGCCGTGGAAAACACCGTATATCGTCAACGCAAAAATCACAACGAGAAAAACGGTATTCACGATCATTTTTTTCTTACTCTGCACGGCGTTTCCACCTCCTTCGTTCCAATATCATGCCATACCATGCACCAAGATGCGTGCGTCCCGCGATCTGCCACGTCACTTCTGCCAGAAGCGCTCCGCCAATCACATCTGCAATCACATGCTGCTTCGTTGTCAGCGTAGAGACAAACACGGCAAGTGCCGCCCAGAAAGAGAACCGCTGATACCAGCGCGGAATCTCCCGTCTGCTGCGGACTGCGATATAGCAGAACCAGCTGTTCAGGCAGTGAATCGATGGGAACAAATTGTCCGCCGCATCCATCTGGTAGAGCAAGGCAAGCATCTGATTCCAGAATCCCTGTTCCGGGATCGACGGCCTTACGTTCGTTGTCGGCAGCAGCAGATAAAATGCCATACAGACAAGCCGCGCCAGAACATCTGCTGCAAAGAACCGCCAGACAAATTCTTTCTCTCTGCTTGCGGCAATCAGATAATTTACAATCCAGACCAGATAACAGCCAAAATAAATCACGATCGTCCACGGGATCACCGGGATCTGCTGGTCCAGCACCGTTTCTATATTGTAATGTTTCCACGAACTGGTGAACGGCCGCGTTCCAAAATAAGCGATAAAATTCGCTGTCAGCGTCAGAATTAGCGGTAGGATACCATAGTATGGAAACTTTCTTCTCTCGTCTCTCTTCAAAATCCGTCCTCCCTTGTCTCAAACACGTATCAGTATACGCAAAAACATTCCCTGACACAACCCAGTTCCGCTCGTTTTTAGAAACCTTAATAAAATCTTCTGTTTTTCGGCAGGGAAAAAGAAAGATTTAGAAGATTCGCAGAGAAAAAAACGACCATATAGGGCTTCACGGGTGTTCCTATATGGTCGTTTTCTTTCAGCATCGTATTTTTGTCATAAACGAATTTTTTATTCAATCATCATGGCATCGCCGAAGGAGAAAAAGCGGTATTTTTCTCTTACAGCCTCTTCATAAGCTGCCATAATATGCTCTTTTCCAGCCAGTGCCGATACCAGCATCACCAGTGTGGACTCCGGCAGATGGAAATTGGTGATCAGTCCGTCGATCATCTTGAAGCGGTAACCCGGATAGATAAAGATCTCGGTCCAGCCGCTTCCGGCTTTTAAAATGCCGTCCTCGCCGGTTGCCGACTCCAGAGTACGGCAGCTCGTTGTTCCGACTGCGATCACACGGCCGCCTGCTGCTTTCGTATCGTTGATCAGTTTTGCCTGATCTTCTTCTACCACATAGAACTCAGAGTGCATGTGATGCTGGGTGACATCCTCCACTTTCACCGGACGGAAGGTGCCAAGGCCGACATGCAGGGTTACATGGGCGATCTTTACACCAGCATCCTGCACCTGCTGCAAAAGCTCTTTCGTAAAATGCAGTCCGGCGGTCGGAGCTGCTGCGGAGCCTTCGTGTTTTGCGTATACCGTCTGATAACGGTTCTTGTCCTGCAGTTTGTGTGTGATATACGGCGGCAGCGGCATTTCACCAAGCTGATCCAGAATTTCTTCAAAAATGCCTTCATAGTGGAACTGGATCAGGCGGTTTCCTTCATCCACGATATCGACTACTTCGCCTGTCAGAATTCCGTCTCCAAAGGAGATTACGGTTCCGACCTTGCATTTTTTGCCCGGTTTTACCAGCGTTTCCCAGATGTCATTTTCTTTTCTCTTTAAAAGAAGAATCTCAATTGCCGCATCCGTTCCGACCTTGGAACCATAAAGACGCGCCGGAATTACCTTCGTATCATTGATAACCAGACAGTCGCCTGGTTTCAGATACTGCAGAATATCACGGAAATGACCATGCTTATATTCACCTGTCGTTTTATCCAGATGCATCAGGCGGGAAGCGCTGCGGTCTTCCAATGGATCCTGTGCAATCAGTTCTTTTGGCAGATCATAATAAAAATCTGATGTTTTCATTTGTTTCCTCCATTCTATGGCAGCCGGCATGATTCGCCGGATTTGCTCTGTTCATTCAACTTTTTTTGCCCAGCGGATCCATTATAGCATTTTCCGTACTTTCTGACAAGGAATTCTCTCGAATCCCAATCATCTCCTGTTGTGGTCTACTCGATCACTGCCCGGCTTCCTACACCATCCCGGCTTCGATTTTTCGTCACAATGATTTTTTTCTCAATCCGCTCTTTTAACTTGGGCACATGAGAAATAATTCCGACCAGACAGTTTCCATCCGCCAGACCTTCCAGTGCTTTCACCGCCTGATTCAGGGACTCTTCATCGAGAGAACCAAAACCTTCGTCCACAAACATGGAATCTAACCGGATTCCTCCTGCATACGACTGAATTTCATCTGACAGGCCAAGTGCCAGCGAAAGCGATGCCTGAAACGATTCGCCGCCGGAGAGCGTGCGGACACTCCGCTCCGTTCCGTTATAATGGTCAATCACATTCAGTTCCAATCCGGCTTTTTCTTTCTTATTCGTGCCGTCTTCCTGCCGTTTCAGCTCATACTGTCCCTGGCTCATCGTCAGGAAACGCACATTGGCTTTTCGCAGAATCCGGTCAAAATACGCCATCTGCACATACGTTTCCAGTTCAATCTTTTGCTTTCCGCTCACATTTCCACATGCGGTATCCGCAAGCGCATTGACCCATTTGTACTCTTCTTCCACGGTCTGCATCTGACTTTGCTGATTCCGAATGGCATCATATGTGTTCTGATTCGTATTTGCCGCGTGATACTGCTCGTTATAACGCTGATCCAGAACCTGTTTCTGTTCGGAAAGTCCCCTTAAATCTTCTTGTAATTCTATTTCTGACGGGAGTGGCTGTTCCTGTGAATCCGCTGTTTCTAACGCCTGAATCGCCGTAAGCGCCGCCTGTACTTCCGTCAGTTTTTTCTGTATGGCATCCAGTTCCTCTTTTGCTGTTTTCTGTGCTTCTTCCAGCCGTTCTTTCTGTGCTTCCCAGGCTGCAATATGTTCCAGAAGTTCTGTTTCTTCTTTTCCCGCAAGCTGCGCCTCTTTTTCCCGGATCTTTTCCAGCAGTGCTTTTCTTTCAGCCTTTTGTTCCGTTTCCCGCAGCTCTTTTTTGCGAATTTCCTGTTCTCTTTGCTCCGTTTTCTGTGTTTCTTCCTGGATTTCCTGTCGGATCTTTTTCAGTTCCTCCTGTTCTGCAAGAATACATTGTTTCTGTTCTGTCAGTTCTTTTCGCTTTTGTTTCAGCCAGTGCTGTTCCCATACAGACCGAATCCACAGTTCTCTTTCCGCATCTGCAAGTTTTTCTGCGATTTCCGATCCCGTAAATTCATTTATCTGTTTTTTCACCGTTTCTGCACTTACCAGATCCTTCAGCTGCTCCTTCCCATCTCCAGGCCTGCCTTCGGATTTCGCTCCTGTTTTCTGCTGATCCTGTTCTGCCCAGATCGCTCTCTGCTCTTCCAGATTTTCCAGCAGTTTCTCTTCTTGTTCCTTCCATCTCTTCCGATCGCTTTGCAGTACTTCAAGACGGCTCCGCACCTTCTGCAGCCGCTCATGATCCTCTTTCCGCTCAGCTTCCGCTTTTTTCTGCCGTGCGATACATTCTGCACGGCGGCTCACCTTTGCCCGCGTGGCAGCAATCTCTCCCTCACACTGTTTCTGTCTGTTTTTCCGGAAGGAAATCACCTGGGCAATCTGATCAGCCAGGGAGTTTCTGTCCTCGCTCTCCCCCGGACCCTTTCTTTGCGCAGGATTCTTTTTCTCCATAAAAGCAGTCGTTTTTTGCGCCTCCGCAATTTCTTTTTCCAACTGTTCTTCCAGTGCTCTTTTGGTTCCTTCTGCCCGGCCAAGCTGTGTCTGTTCCGCTGCAATGGTCTTTTTTATGCTTTCCAGTCTTTTCTGCCGTTCTGTCTGTCTTTTTTCCAGTTCCGCATATTCCATCTGACGTACTTTCTGTGTTTCTTCTTCCTTCCGAAGCTGCTCTGCCTTCTCGACCGCTTCCTGTTGAAATAAAACATCCGGCATCTGTGAAAGTCGCTTCTGTTCGTGTTCTTTCTGACTCTCGGGCAGTTCTCTTAACAGCCATTCCGTTAGCTGTGCACGTTTTTCCTTTACCTGTCTGCGGCAGCTGCCCGCAGCCTCGCTTTGTCCCGCAGCTGCTTCCTCCTGCATCCGAAGTTCTTCTTTCTTGTGATCCAGCGTTTCTTTATCTGGCGTATGTTCTGCTCGTCTGGCAGGCTGCGGATGATGAATAGCGCCGCAGACCGGGCATGGTTCTCCCTCTGTCAGTTTTTCTGCCAGAATTCCCGCCTGTGCATCCAGAAATAAAGATTCCATCGCCTGATATGTTTCCCGTAAAGCATCTCTCTTTTTGATTTCACGCTGGTATGCACCTTGCTTTTCTTCCAGTTCTTTGCGTCCCTGCTCCCAGCTTTCCAGCAGATTTTCCAGCGTTTCCAGCTTCTGGTGGTATTTTTCCTGCAGCAGCGCGGCTCCGTCTCTTTCGGCCAGATGTTCTGCCGTTGTCGCGATATCCGCCTGTAAGTTCTCTTCTTCCTTTCGCAGTTGTGTCACCTGCGCGGCAATCTGCGTCCTTTCAGCCGTCGTTCTCTCCAGCCGTTTTTTCGTTTCTTCTAAAGTGTGGATTTTCTGTTCCAGATTTTTCTTTTCATCCAGCAGTTTTTCGCAGACCTGATCCTGCCCGGCCAGCCTTTCTGCCTCTTCGGCTGCCCTGGCCGCTGTCTCCTCTGTTTCTTTTATTTTTTTACAAAGAACGCTTTCCTCTTCTTTGTTTGCCGCTTCCTCTTTGACTGCGCCTGCAATTGTCTCGCAGTATGCTTCCATCTGCTGTATCTGCTCTGCGGCATACGCTTCTTTTTGTTCCGTCCGTGCAAGTTTCACCTCCGCATCAGAGAGACGTTCTTCCCGTGCTTTCTTCTGTTCCAGGACTTTTTTTGCACGCTCCTGCTCTGTCTGAAGCTGTTCTTTTGCTTCTGTTGCTGCCTGCAGTTCCTTTTGCAGCTGTGTCATTGCACTTTGCTCCTGCTGCACTTTTCGCAGCAGTTCCAGACACACTTTTTCTTCCCGAATCTGCTCTTCCAACTGCTTACAAATCTCTGCCTCTTTCTCTGCCTGCTCACTTCTCTTTTTCTTTTCTTCTTCCTTCGGAAGCAGAGTCTCCCATTCTTTTTCTTTCTGCTCTTTCTCTTTTTGTCTCGTCTGTCGCTCTTTTATTTTTCCCAAAAGCTGGTTTTTCTTTTCGATCTCTTCTTTTAGCGTACTCTGCTCGTCTTGCAGCGCCTTTAATTTCTCATCGTCCCATTCGATGCAGCGTGCAAGCAGTTCCATACCGCGCATAACCTGGCCGTCGAATTTATTTTTCTTCAGCCGGTCAACCTCTTTTTTCCATTCTGCCTCTTCCGGGCAGACAACATTGTCCAGATACTGGCTGATGCTGCGTTTCTTTTCATCGTATATTTTCCAGCGCTCCTTTGCTGCTTCCCGCAGGCGCTTCTGCAGCTCCTGATAAATCTCTGTGTGAAACATTTTCCGGAAAATTTCACTCCGATCCGCTGTTCCTGTCAGCAGAAGCTTCTGGAAATCTCCCTGCGCAATCATCGCAATCTGTCGGAACTGACGCTGATCCAGCCCGAGAAGTTCTGTCACTTTCTTTGTCACTTCCGAAGTTTTCGTAACCGGCTGCCGCTCATCCGGAAAAATCAGTTCTGCATTCGCTTTCTCCATCGTCATGCCCTGTCCGCGGTCCTTCGGGCGTAGATATTCCGGGTTTCTCTTTACCGTATAGTCCTTTCCCTGATACGTAAACGTAAGCTCTACGAAGGTACGCACCTCCGGTTTTGCATACTTACTGCGGAACATTTCGCCTTTCCGGATTTCACCGCTCGCTTCCCCGTAAAGCGCAAACGTGATGGCATCAAAAATCGTTGTTTTTCCAGCGCCGGTGTCCCCCGTAATCAGATACAGACCGCCGCCCAGCCGATCAAAATCAAGTTCCATCCGGTCCGCATACGGTCCGAATGCACTGATGACTAATTTCTTTGGTTTCATCCCTTCATCCCCCGTAACAATTCTTCCACCAGCGCTTCCTGCTGTGCGGTCATGCTCTGATTATTCTGTAATTCATAAAATTCCCGGAACAGTTCCAGTTCTGATTTTTCCTCCACTCGTTCCGCCGTGCCAATGTCTGCAGCAGACCGGGTTCTTTTGTTATCGTACTCCAGGCGCATCAGGTTCGGATAGATCGTTCGGAGTTTTGCCATTCCATCCGGCACATCTTCTTCATCCGTCAACGTCACCAGAAGGTAATCCTCGCAGTCGCTGTTCTCATAAAATCTTTTTGCCGTGACTTCCAGATACGTCCCCCGGATTTTCCTGAGATCGTGCAAGGGCTTTAATGGAATTGTTCTAAGCTCCACCGTTCCTTTTTCTTTTAATTCGATCACCGTAATCGTTTTTTCCTGTCCTGCTTCCGAAAAAGAATATTTCAGCGGCGAACCGCAATAGCGAACCGTGTCTCTTTCCACCTTCTGTGGGCTGTGGATGTGCCCCAGTGCAGCATAATCAAACTTTTCAAACAATTCTGCCGGAATCTGATCCAAGTCGCCAACCTGCAGTTCTTCTGCATCACATCGTTTTGCCCCGGTTACGAACTGGTGGGCCAGAATCACATTTCGATCCTGTTCATCAACCAGATCCTGTTCCAGTGCAATCCGAACTGCATCCGCTGTACACATTACTTCTTCCGCACGCTCCGGCAGGGCATGGCGCACCACCGCAGGCCGTAAAAACGGAAGCAGATGAATCCACACCGTGCCATACGCATCCTGCAGCGGAATTTTCTCTATCGTTCCATTGTATACCTTTGAAAAATAGATCCCGCTTTTTCCCATCAGGCTGGATCCAAATGCCAGACGCTCGGCGGAATCATGGTTTCCACTGATAATAAAAGTGGGAATCCGATTGGTGGAAAGCTCTGTCAGAAACGCGTCAAAAACCTGAACCGCTTCTGCACTTGGAATCGTACTGTCGTAAATATCTCCGGAAAGCAGTACACCATCTGGTCTCTCTCTTTTTGCAGTATGCAGAATCTGCGACAAAATGTACTTCTGATCCTCGATCATCGAAAATTCATTGACTCGCTTTCCGATGTGGAGATCGGATAAGTGGAATAATTTCATAAGCGCCTCCCTGTCATTTTCCATGGTATTGTAATCTGCAGGGCCCGCCACTGGCAGCCCCCTCCGAACGTAAAACAACAAAAGCCCCTGCTTTCGCAGGAGCTCTCTCTTTCGTAGCGAGAGGGGGATTCGAACCCTCGACACCGCGGGTATGAACCGCGTGCTCTAGCCAACTGAGCTATCTCGCCATACTATATTTTTAGAAGTATGGGGCCTACAGGGCTCGAACCTGTGACCCTCTGCTTGTAAGGCAGATGCTCTCCCAGCTGAGCTAAGACCCCATATCTGTTTTCTAGCAGTTCTTACGTCCTGCTGACAATATGTATATTAGCACGCTTTGTTCTGTTTGTCAACGATATTTTTTGAAATTTTTCAAATTTTTTCTTTTGTTTCTACAATACCAGCGATTTCATGTCCTTCCGGCATACGCTGTCTTTAACTATCCATTCTTCTAACAGATCTTTCAGGGCATTTGCACTGACCGGTGCATAAGCACTTGGCTTTACCACCGCAGTATTTCCTGCCGCAATGGCATCTACCAGCGGTTCTAACGTCAGCAGAACAGGGTAATTCCACGGGCTCATAATCAGCACATTGCCATAAGGAGAAGGGCTTTGATAACTTTTCGCAGCGAACTGCGCCAGCGGTGTTCTGACATGTTTTTGTCTGCAAAGCCGCCCTAAGTGCTGCTTCATCCAGCGGATTTCCCCCTGCACCAGTCCAATCTCACACATCACACTCTCCGTCTTGCTCTTTCCAAGATCCGTATGCAGCGCTTTGCAGAGGATCTGCTCCTGTTTTTGCAAGGCCATTTCCAATCTGCTCAAAGCCTCCATCCGCACATACAAACGCCCATTTAATGCGGTACGAACCGAAACAATACGATCCGCATTTACAATCGTTGTCTTTGATGCACGCTACATACATTTTCTTGTTATTTTCTCTTCCAGCTGATACAGTCTGCTTTTAATTTCATAAAACTTATTTGACGTATAAGCAAACACCTTGTTTTGCACTGCCTCGAAATATAAAATATCTTCTGTTCTTATGGAAACACATTATTTCTTTTCTGTGTATCCCCGGATAGATTCCCCTTTGCTTCTTACATACTCTTTTATTTCTGCAAATTCTTTCGTAAAATTTACATATTCGAGTATAACGCCCTCTTTTTCCGGGTCATCGATCTCTCTTTCTGTAATATTCATAACTGTCTCTTTTCTCATTTTTTATTCATTCTATAGTCGAAGGATATATTTACTTCCCATCTTTCTCCGGAAGAGCTGTCATGCACAAAAAAATAATTCCAAATACCACAACACATCCAACCATAAGCATCACCATCTGATTTACACTTACTACAGACCCCTGGAACTTCGGGTTACAATCCAGTGTATCACGAATCGCAGTAATCATTTCTTCTGGCAGCTGATTGTTCTCCATCTCTTCGAAGATTCCACGGAGCATATGATTTTTCAGCAGGGAAGTTCCGTAGGTACTTGGCAGATACGACAGTACTTTCTGCAGGCCGCTGCCGAAATTTGAAATCGGCATGTAAGCTCCGCATAAAAATCCATACCCGGCACTTACGATCGTTCCCACTGCGGATAACTGACCCTGGGTTGTCAGTGGAAAACTGACGATGCTTGACAACGTGCTTCCAAAGAGTACCAGTAAAATTTCATCGAGAAGAACCCAGATTACATCTACAGCGCTCATATACCAGCCCATTTTGTACATATAGCCAAGGCATAATACCAGCGCAAGCCCATTCACCAGCAGGGAATTGACTACAGTAGATAAAAAATACCCAAGATAAAGCTGTGCTTTGCTGATTGGCGATACATTAAAATCTTTCCTTGTTCCGTTTGCCCGGTCCTGTACCATCGTAAGATTCACGCAGAATGTCACAGTCACACAGCTGACTGCCAGAAGAGCCGCGGCAAGCTGTGCGGCCACCGTTCCATCGATCAGTTTGTCTAAGATTGTAATCATGTCCGGGATCGCGGACACAAAGGAATCTCTGTATACGTTTGCCAGAAATGTAGCATACAGCAAAATCAGAATTCCCGGAGTAATTAAAGCTGAAAAAAACATTCCTCTGTCTTTAAAAAACAATTTTCTGTTTCGACTTATAAGTGCAAATACTGCCTTCATCTGTGCTCACCTCCCAATGTTTTTCCGGTTACAGCAAGAAATACATCATCCATTCTGCCCTTTACCACTTCATAATCACGGAATATTTCCTGATGTTCCACGATCAGCCGGGTAGCCTCTGCGGTATTTTTTACTTTTAACTGATAGCCATCCCGGATCTTTTTATACTCTCTGCCCAGTGTTTTGATTTCTTCTTCTGTCACACCATAAACAGACATAGTGTCCTGCACATACTCATTTTTCAGCTCAAAAGGAGTTCCTTCTGCCACGATGCTTCCTTTATCCAGAATCACCACATAACCGGCATTTGCAGCTTCTTCCATGTAGTGCGTAGTCAGAAAAACTGTCAGCTTTTCTTCTACTCGAAGTTTTTCAATGATATCCCAGATCAAAAGCCGCGTCTGTGGGTCAAGTCCTGTCGTTGGTTCATCTATAAAATTAGGCATCCCTCTCCCAGCCCTCTAAAACACTGGCTTTAACGTCAGAGACACGAGTGTATCGTGTTCACTATTGTTCTCAAAGCGTTAGCTCTACTCCTTCTTGTTCCAGTGCAGCACTCAACTGTTTTGCATAAGTCACCTGTCCACACTTTTTCATTCCATATAAGATTCTTAAACATATATTTCTTTGTTTTAGTTTTCTTATGAGATATGTTCCGTCAAACGCCTTAGAGACTATGTCATCATGAACCTCTTCCAAATGTTCAACCGCTAAGAAACTATTACTCATCTCACTAAAACATAATAGTGTATTTAATGTATTCATAGAAATGCTGGATAAATATTTTTTCAAAATCTCCCCATTCTTTTGTATTTTGCGTAAATCGAACCCTATCTCTTTACCCTTGTTGTCAGATTTACTTTTCTCAGAATAGTATCTAACCAATGAAGCGTATTCTTTTAATTCATTTTCTGTAATTGACCCGAATACTTTCTCGCATCCAATATTTACCGAAAACTCTCTATTTTCCTTAATTAGATTTACAGCATCTGAAAATTCTTTACTTCCGAGATGATATTCTTGCTTAATCTCATCTTTGACTTCTTTGAATTTCTCTGTTCTCCATTCTTCATATACAGGAAGCCGCTTCGAAATATCCCATATATCTGCTCTCGACAAGCTCTTGGTAAATGTTCCTAGCGAATATTCAAAGATACAATTATCCAGAAAATATATCAAATCATCAAATTTTTTCATTACTTCCTTAAATTCTGTTTCTAACAATTCAATACTTACATGAGAAATTTTGTTTTTTATCATATGTGGTTCATCTTCTTTATTTAGTTCATATTTGAAGGCATCCCCCTCTTCATCGAAATAATAAAAGTAAATCATATCTTCTATATTCTCAAAATATGCAGGAATTCTTCTGTCAATATTCTTCTTATCACATGCTAATTTATATAGGCATTCAATACTATGCGTGTGTAATTCTTTTTTTCTTTCCTTTAAGACTTCCTCAGAATAACATATCCCTTTCTTTTCCTCTATTCGCCATAACATTTTTATGACAATCTTCAAAGATAGCTCAATACTGTGTCTGGCGTTATAAACGATAGGATATACTAACAGATCTTCAACTTCGGAACCTGTTTTCAATGATTCCGTCAGAAGTTCAACGGTACGCTTGAACCCATTTCTTATATCCTCATCGGTAGTTCCCCCATTGTCACCTACGCATGCAATAATTGTATCTTCTTCATGAAATTCAAACGGATTTTCCATCTTCTATCATCCTCTTTCTTCGAATTTAACTTATCGATAAGTATATCATAAATACAATTTATGCACACCTTTTGTTATCTACACTTTTATATTCCAACCACAACAACCGGGAAATTCTTCCCGGTCGTTGCAGATTATTTTCTAATTCAGATTATAAAGTTTTTAATACGTTCAGGTCTTTCTTGTTTAAGGCTTTTCTCAATCTTACATTTTCTTTTTCCATTTGCTCTTTTTCACGTTTCAGCTCCCGGATCTGTTCTTCTAATACATTGATTCGATTCTTCAGTACAATGTCACCTATGTATCTTTTGGGGTCTATCATTCCTGCCTGCTGCTCCAGAGCACGATCCATTTCTTTTCTGACCGTTTCATTCTTATAAAAGAATCCTCTGGACAATCCTGTCCTCTTTGTCAGTTTTGGGACCGTCACTTTTTCCCGTTCTGTCAGCATCTGCCTGATTTCTGTCACTGCCCTGTTTACTTTTTCTTCACTGGCTTTTTTATTGCAGGCTATCATCGAATCGTATTTGTTCATATTCTTCCTCCCATCCTTCCAGACATTCCAGTACCATCTTAGATAATCGGTTTCTTGTTTTTCGTGTATCATCTGCCAGTATTTTGTTGCTCATCTTTCTGTAATACTTTACATTTCTCAGGCTTCTATGCCCCAGTAGTCTTGCGATTGTCCAGTCATCCACATGCATCTCGGCAAGCTTCATGCCATAAATATGCCGATACATGTGAGAACCGAATCCAAAATATTCTCCCTTATCATCTCGGAGATTTTCCTGATATATTTTATCTGTAATTTTTTGCTGGACTGTAGCATATTTCATTGGTTTTGAAGGATCACTTAAACTTGTAAAAATGTATTTACCTTTTCCGTGCTCCTTTTCTCTGTATCGAATCGCTTCCTTTATTAAGGCAGCCAGTTCCTGACTAATCGGTTTTTCATAAAAATGTGTTTTCATTTGATGGATCTGTATTATGGTTTCACCGTCTTTTTCAATCAGGCAGTCTGTCCTGAGTGTCAGTGTATCTGACATTCTTGTTCCAAGCATTTGATGAATAAGCATAAGTCTCGCCGTCTGCACATCCACTTTCGTAAGGAAAGCATTAAATCGCTTTAATTCCTGATCGGAATAAATTTTGATTTCTCCCCTTATATCTGGTGGAATATCCCGATTCAAAATTAAATCCTTTACCTGCGGATATTGATAGACGTCAGCTACCATATTCAGCAATGCCCGCAGTCTCGTCAGCTCCGCCCGATATCTTTTTGTCCCGGTATCTTCTGTTTTCATGTATATCAAATACTCTTCCATGATTTTCCTGTCCAGCTTTGAGCAGGAATCTACTTCTTTATTGTTTTCCTTCAGATATCTTGAAAACCTTCGAATGGCAGTCATTTCTTTTTTTACAGTACCGATGCTTTCTGTTTTCAGTTGAAAATAAATTGCCTTTTTTACTTCCTCTCTGAGATCCTGTTGGGAGATTTCCTTAAAATTTATAATTCTGGTCGTGCGCGTCAGATCCTGTTTCACTTGTATATCAAGTTTTTCAAGTTGCCAGACATCCTTTGTCATCTCATCTACATCAGCATCTCTTAAATCAAGGAAATAATCTATTAATCGGTCAATATAGTGTAATGTCTTTGCCTGTGATACCGTTTCATTCCCACAATGGGATTTTGAAATTTCTGTCAGGGGCAATCCCTGCTGTAAAAGCCATATTTTCATCTGCTGCTTCCATTTTTCTTTGTCCCAGTCCAAAAAACTTTCCGGTCTGTCTCTTCTGGTTTGCAGCATTTTACATAAATGATGGTAAAATCTTCTCTCAGTATAAAATTTTTCCGCCCCAAGCTGTTGTCCTCTGTATTTCAGGAACTTCCTCATTTCTTTCTGCATCTGTACAGACGGCAGTAAATCAAGGTCATACGAAGGTTCTGTTCCCATTCGTATTTTTGAAATTTCACTTGCTTTCTCATAGGAGTCCAATTTTTTTATGTAAAATTTATTTTCCACGTTTGCACTTCTTGATTCCTGATGCCAGGCTGTTTTCTCCTTTCCTGAAAAACTCCTGATTCGCTGCTGAAATTTTCTTTGGCATAAAATCCACATACTGCTGTGTCATCTCTTCATAATCATGTCCCAGATAGTCCCGGATACTCTGAAGAGGGACTTCGTCATCATATAACAGAGTCGCTATCGTATGGCGGAAATCATGTGATTTAAAATCATACCCTTTGAAAATATCCTGCCTCTTATTAAACAGTTCTTTCATTTGCCACTTAAACGAACCATACTGATATGCCCCTCCCCGTTTGTTTTGAAAAACATAATCCTCACTTCCAATATGATATTTTTCCAAATATCTTTTCATAATCTTATAAAGAACATCTGGAATCGGTACTCTTTTGTATGTTCGCATTTTCATCTGATAAACCTGTATCCACGCATCTCTTCCCTGCCAGGAATAAGCATCCCCTTTCAGGGTGCATACTTCACTGATCCTTAGTCCAATCAGCATAGAATGTAAAAGGATCAATCTTGGAATTTCAGGGAAATTTTTTAATTCTCTCAGAATCCTCTCATATATTTCCATCTCTACGCTTCGGTTATTATGACAATGTATTTCTTTTTTCAAATAATACTCATAACGAAATGGTATCCTGTCTATGATTTCTTTCGTCTGCAGATATTCATATAGCTGATAGATTGCTATAACAATATCATTAAAATAAGAAGCTTCTTTTAACTCAATTATCTGGAAATATTTTTTTATTTCGGTTTCTGATGCAAGTTTCAGCTCCATCGCGGTTTCTTTTTCCATCCACATGACAAATGCCAGAATCCTGTAGAATTCGGCTTGTATGCCACTCATTGCCAAATGTGTAACACCCAGACAGTATTTCATGTATTCCTGCAAAATTTCCCGGTTCTCTCTTTTTTCTATGCCCATAAAGGAAAATTTTTTCACAGGATTGGATGGGTTGACTCTATATTGTTCCAGATGCAGTCTTTCCAAATACCAGACTGTTGAATCCCATAAAATATTCTTGGCATGGCAGAAAAGATATTTCTGACATTCTCGGAGTTCTCTTTCTGCAAGCTCTTTTGCATATGCCGTATCTGCATATTTTTCAAGTTTATCGGCCTGTACCTGTGTAATATATCTTAAATCCTCAATATGTTCCTGCATACAAAATTGATATACCACCTTCAAACCGTTTAACCGCATTGTGCATTCTCTCAGCATTATGTCACGCAGTACGACATCTTCGATAATTTCTAAAAGCTGACGCTTGCATAGCTCTGAGCCGTTTACACGAAAATCCCAAACTAATTTATCAATGGCAACTTTGCAGTCATATCTTTCTGCGATTGCCGGATTTGGGTGATATGGTAAAAAGAGCAGTTCGTGGATTAAATCTGTATTCTTTGCTATCTCCTGCTTTCCTTTTAACGTATTGGCATGCTTTCTGATTGCATATAATTTTGCCTTATCCATTCCACGTAAATAACTGCGTACTGCTGAATCAGAATAAGTGCTTTTCAGATATTTCCGATAATCCACTCTAAGCTCATAATCGATGTCTGCTATATGCCACACTTCATTTTTTACCAAGTATGCTTTCAGACAGCCTTTTCCAGAGTTGCTGTCCATGCTTTCATCTAATTCCCGGCTCAGTTCTTCTATCTTCTTTTCCCGTTCTTCACTTGATGTCCATTGTTCTTCCGGCTCCCAAGCAAACACCCTTCTTGCCGGCATCTATCTTCACCTCCTGCTTTCCAAAAACTGTTCTACTCCGTAAAGTTTGGAATATCGGCGGTAAAATTCCTGACTTGCTGTTTTCAGCTTGTCATCTAAAACATTCAGATATCGTATGGTTGTATCGAGATGCTTGTGTCCCAGTGCCTGGCTGATCATTTCCAGCGGCCAGTCTGCTTCCCACCTCGTATTTGCATAATATCTTCGAAGCATGTGCGGTGTGATCTTGATCCCAGTCTTTTTCTCCATGCGTTCAAACATATCGTAGACGCTGTCTACTCTTAACGGCTTCCCTATGGTATCCCCTTTGATGTTAATAAACAGGTATTCCTGTTTTTGCAGGATGTCCCAGTATTCCCCGATATAATAAAGCAGGAATTCAAAGGTATCATCGCTCACCCGTCCTCTTCGCTCTTCGGCATTTTTTGCTCTTGCATCGTTTTCATTATCATCCCGGAAGTCTACCCGGATCTCATGGTTTTCGTAATCGATGTCTTTGGTATAATCAATTCCCAAAATTTCACCGATGCGGAATCCCAGTTCCGATGTCAGTAAGATCAACACCTGATCCCTGCAGTTTGTACAGGCTTCTAAAATCGTTACGATTTCGTTCCGTTCGGCTGCCCGGACGTTTCGTTCCTCTTCTTTTAAGTATCCTTTAAATGACCGGGAGCGGATGGTTCTTCTGACCCCGATGGCATTTGCCTTTGTGATCGGCTGATTATAGGATAATACCGACAGGCAGGAACCGTTATTTCTGACTACTTCTAAAAAAGAATAAAACCTGAACACTTCTTTTAAGTAAGCGTTACAGGTTTTATTCTGCGGTTCTTTATCCAAATTGTCGGTATGTTTCCCAGCTTTCAGCCATTTCAGATATTCTGCGAAAAAATCATATTGCGTTTCGTAATCCATTCCATAGACATCTTCTGCTTCATGTTCTTCTTCCAGCAGATATTCCCAGTAGTAGGCAAGGGCAAATGCATTTCTCCGTATAGTATTCGGGGAACGGTTTGCCCGCACCTGATGCATTAGATACTTGCTTGGCAGCAACACAATTTCCAGTGTTTCCATATCCCGTATAAAGAAATATTTTACGGAACCTTCTCGCTGCATTTCCACTTTATATCGCTTCATGTTGTCTGCCTCCTTTCCTCTAACGCTATACACAGTATACCCAACTCATGCCAATAAAGCTATCACCAATACCACCAATTCGCTCCAAACCGCCCCTGAAATACCACTAAACTTTTTGTCCTGTCTGCTACCCGGATCTGGGCAGAACCAATAACGCCACGGATGTTCTCAGCTATAGTACCGCTCCACTTTCCGGCTTCGGATAAAATTTTCTACTTCTTCGATCCGTTCTGCCATCTGGCACTTTGGCAGTGCTTCCAGAACATCACTCCGATACCTGCCTTTCTTTGCTGTCCGGTGATCCAAAATGGACACAACGCAGGTGTCCTGCTCCGTGCGGATTGCCCGGCCGAATCCCTGCCGCAGCTTCTTCTGCATATCCGGGACTACGATGGTCTGGATGTAGGATTCCAGGGATCGGTACTGCTCCTTTTGTGCTTCATGAATGGGGTCCGGAACAGAAAATGGCAGTTTTACGATGATGAGAGACGATACCATGTCCCCCGGAAAGTCCACACCTTCCCAGCAGGAGCCGGCTGCGAACAGCACTGCATTCTCCATCTTCTTAAACCGTGCAATCTCTTCCTGGGAGTTTCTCCATACCTGCACCATCGGGAACGGGATCTGATCCCGCAAAAGCTGATGCACATTTCCCATCAGGGTATAAGATGTGAACAGTACCAGCGTATGCCCGTAAGTGGAACACACCAGATCACGGATCTGCCCGGCAAGCTGCTCGGCCTCTTCCCTGCTTCCCTTTTTCATAGGTCTTAAATGCTCCGGGATGTAAAGCAGACAGTTCTCTTTGTAACAGAATGGGGATTCTGCCACACACTCCCGGACGCCCGTTTCTTTTTCCAGCCCGGTCATCTGTCTGGTTCTTGCAAACCCGTTCCCGGCTTTTAAGGTGCCGCTGGTTAAGATCGCCGGAAATCCCCGGCTCCATAAAGTCGCATCCAGATACTTCGGGATCTCCCGGTTGACTGCCATAAAGGTTAAATGTCCCCGGCTGTCCTGCTGTAAAAACAAAATATATCGCTTGTCGTTCTTTAAAAACCATCCGAACAGCTCTTCCATCTCTTCCATCCGCCGAAAGATCCAGTAAGGAATATTCCCGGCAAGCCTTTTGATCATAAGCTGAAGCCTTTCCTGCATCTGGGCTAAGGCTGTGCCAGCTCCCGGCGGAAAATAAAAACTTTCTTTTCCAGCCATGTCCTCTGTGCCATCTTTCCGATGCTTTCGGATCTCCGCCTGAAGTGCAGAAAACCCTTCCATCAGCCGTTTTCCATCCGTGCCTTTATGCTCTCTGCCTAAAAAGTAAGCAATCTCCTGCACATCTTCCCTTCCAATGCTTCTTCCATACATCTGGCTGGCGGCTTCCGGGAGTTTATGGGCCTCATCCACAACCAGAGCCCTGTAATCTGCCAGAAGCGGCCGGTACCCATTTGCCCGGTGCACGGCATCTGCCAGAAGATAATTGTGATTGCAAATCTGTAAAAAAATGTCCTCTTTCCTGGAACTATCCAGATGCTTCTGATAACGGCATTCTACTTTTCCCGGACACTCCCTAGGGCAGAATTTTGGTACGCACACCAGCCTGCGGTCAAAACCGCTCAGGTTATGTACGGAATCTAAATCAAAGTTATGCCGGAGGGACTTCAATGCCTCCATCTGTGCCTGATTTTTATTCTTGTCCCGGACTGCCTCTAATCTCTGGGCCAGCCTGTAATCGCATACAAAATGTTCCTTTCCCTTGCGGACGACTGCTTTTAATTCTCCCTGAAGCAGATCTGCTTTTAACAGTACATCCGATAAGAAAGGAACATATTCCTCTATGATGGCTTTCTGTAAGGCGATACTGGAAGTGGATACCACTACAGACCGCCTGTCACATCCCGAATAACCGGAATGCAGTACACTATATTTCCGCATCAGGATGCAGGCTGTCAGATAGGCATAGGTCTTTCCGATGCCGACGCCTGCATCACAGAGCGTGATTTCATTTTTCATAAGGGCATCCAGCATTTCATGGCAGAGACGGATCTGTTCTTCCCTTACATGAAGCCCGGCTTCCGGGAGAAGCTCCCGAAAGATCTGTTCCACTTCGCCATGTGCCCTTTTCTGATATTCATTTTTATAACACATTACTTCTCCTTGCCAGAAAGCTTATCTTACCGTACCCTTACGGACGGGTCTGGTCGCTTCCGGTGTATTCTGTCCCTGTTCCTGCATTTTCTTTATGGCAGCATTCCCTCTTGCCATCATCCTTCGGATATCCGTCCGGGAAACATTCCATGTCCTTACTTTCTGAGGAGCTTTCCTTACCTGCTCGGACAAATGGCATTCACAGAGTTTCGGATATACCACCATTGCTTCCGGTAATTCCAGCGGATACTCGATCATGGGATGGTACACAATATCCCGGATCACCTGCTCATAACATTCCATCTGCATTCTTGCCGTACTGTCCTGATAGATATTTTTCCCTTTCATGGCACTGTAGACCTGCGATGAGATGTATCCCAACGCTTCAAAACTACAGTACCCATACGGAGTCACGCCGGAAAGGGAATCCGGATCTTTTAAGGCATTCAGATAAACTTCTTTTCCCTGGGCGATCAGCCACATCCGAAAATCGGAAAAACTGTCATCACTGCACCCTGCTTCCATCATAATACCTGCCGCTGTCCATAAGCCGTACTTATAAGCCGCATCCCGGTAACTGTAAACAAGATTGTGGAATTGGAGGACATCCTCCGGTGTCATATAGAAGAGCTGCTGCTTGATCCACACTGCCGAAGCATCCAGATCGGTGCCGCACACTTCCTTTGCTTTTTCAATCAGATTCCAGAATTGATCCTTGCTCATTCCACTTCTTTTTGTTTCTTCCATCTGTTCTCTCCCCTTGATGTGACGTTAATACCACAAGAATACGGCTGTAGTCTCCTACAGCCGCATGGTATCTGATATCAACGACACACTTCTTCATTGATTTCTTTTTTATCTTGCTGTTCCGCATTTGACCTCGCACCCCCGGAACTATTCCTGTATTTCTTCTGGGAAAGGGGACACTACAGGCGGGCGGCTGGCCTGCCGCCGCTCACAGATGTCCTAGGGGTCTTTCTGATTACAACCCGGAGTCCATCTTCCGCTCTCTGGCTGGTAACGTGTATCATTATCCCCCATCCGTGATCCTGGCGAAAGGCTGCCACCGCCTTATTCACAGCTATGCTTTCTCGCTCCAAGTCTAAGAATCTTTACCCTATACTTAATCATGGCGCTCATACTGTCACGCTTCTACGGTTGGGAACGTACCTGTAGTGCCGATATTCACTTGCCAAAGAACAGCCGAGGGATGTCCCTCTGCTTACTAGCCGATGGCAGTGTATTTTTTTATTCACTTCACAAAAAAATATTTTATCTTGCATCCCCGGATCTGTTTTTCTTCTTTGCCGGATTCTTTTGTTTTGCATCGTTCTTCCGGCTTTCTTTCTGTTCTTTTTCTTCTTCCGGCGGCATCTTCATCACATGGAGTTCTCCGTTAAACAGAGTAAAAATTTCCGGTGACTGGTATTTTTCTTTAAACTTTTCAATCTGTTCCGGTGTCAGCGAAGTAAAATCATCTTCTGTCAGCCCTACTACAAGGAAAGTCCCGGCTATCGCATCATAGACCTGTCCATGATCATCATATAACGCCCGGTTCAGTGGCAATCCCTCAAATTTTCCATTGCCGTTTAAAAGGATTCCAACTTCATCATCAAACGGATAGGTCATTTCAATGTCACCGCCTACTGCCTGCTGCAGATCCTCCAGTTCGTTCGGAATGTTCTTGACATAGGGTACTTTCATCGGCTCGACTACCAATACTGTCATCATTTCTTCCTGCATTCCAGATGCTTCTTTTTCATCCATCGCATCAATCCTCCTGTCTGTTCGTTCTAATAGTCAGCCGATGAGATCCTTTCGTTTTATTCAAATTTCATGGACTTTTTGATTTTTTCCCGTAACCTTCGCAGTCTTGTATAAACCGTCTGCTCCGGCAGTTCCATGTGATGGCTGATTTCTTTTGGTGCATATCCCATCATCTTCAGGACAATCATCTGAAGGGTTTTCTTATCAGTCGATAACAGGATCTGAAGCAGTTCTTCATTTTCCACGGTATCCAGAAGAGCTTCTACACTCTCTGGCTGGGACACTTCGATTTCTTTTTCTTCTAGGAGCAGTTCCATACAGTCCAGAAGCGAGGTCTGGTGTTCCCGGAATCTCCGCTCTGCATTGAAATCGTCCCAGTCATACTCCCGAAGCTTCTGGATCGTCTCTTCATCCACGCCCTGTTCACGCAGGATCTTCTCTTCCTCTGCTTTCCACTGGTTCCATCTATATTCTTCTTTTGCTTTATTGTAAGCCACTTATGTTTTCCTCCGATCTGAATTTTTGCGAAATCAAATCGGAGTGTGGCGGTGACCTGGCTCGTTCTTCCTGTCTACAGGAATGTCCGGCATCTCTGCTGTCTCCCTGCAAACACGGATCTCCTTTGTAATCATATCTTTACAAAGGCACAGTGTATCGGATGCACCTGTCAGTTAACGGTCAGGAAACTGTCAATTGACGGTCAGTTTTTATCACCTTCTTTCCAGAATAAATAAAATAAGACGAATAATCTTTTTACGGATCATTCGCCTTACTGTTGTTCGTTTTCTTTATTCAATTCAAATTTGTAACCTATATCCCTGACACTGACGATACAATTCCCAGCACCATCTTCAACAACATTCAGCTTTTTTCTCAGTCGCTTTACCTGACACCAGATGATATTTTTAATATCACCAACAGGATAATCTTTCCAGACAAGCTGGTAAATCTGTTCAAACGTGTATACTCTCATCGGTGTCGCTGCTAATAAGTATAAAAAATTATATTCTTGTCGTGTTAAATGTAACGCTACATCATTCCAAAATACTTTATGTTTCTTATGATCCATTACAAGTTTTCCTTTATCAATCATCGTTTCGGATTGCTTTTGAGTTATTTTTTGTTTATTATTTCGTCGTGCCAATGAAAAAATCTGCAGATCTACTTCTTCTGTAGTGCTATTTATATCCATTACACAGTCTGCACCAGCGTATATTAATTCTTTTTTCCATGACATACACAATAAAGAAGAAGTATCCGTCAAAATAATAATTGGTATCTGCGTTATCTTTCTAATAGCAGATATAATATTACTTATGTTCTCTTTATAAAGGATCACTCCTATTATAAGCACATCATAAGAAAATAAACTCAAATTATGCAGTAAAATTTGTAGATTTTCTGCATAATCTGAGTTTATCTCATTGAATAGTTTTCGATATGATTGATTGTCAAAATATGCTAATATCTTGTATTTTGTGTCTTTCATATTTAATCTATTTTAGCAAAGCAACATTTTCTATTTCTTCACAGGAAAATTATCAAATGTATTGTCAATTTTTTGTGCAGCAATCCCTCTCATCGCATGCTCTTTCAGTTTTTGAAAACTTTCATCACTGACTGCATGTTCCATGCGACAAGCATCAACTTCTGCAGTTTGTGGATTAACTCCAACGGCTATAAGTTGATAGGTAAAAAAGCAATGGCGTTCGTAAATTTTTTCAGCCACATCCCGGCCAAGGTCGGTCAGGTGTATATAATGGTTTTCGTCTGTTGTCAAAAAACCGCCCTCTCGTAAAGTTCCTACTGCGTAACATACGCTGGGTTTTGAAACCTCCATGTACCGAGCAACATCCACGGAACGCACCATACCGAGCTTCTTTTGAAGTATAAGCACGGCCTCCAAATAATCCTCTCCGGCAGTATGAAGTTTCATAGGCAGCTCCTTTCGTCATTAAGCAAGACTCCAGCCAGCCGCACTCTTTCGGATATTGACAAAATCCTGATAGATACCAGACTGTTTCAAAAGTTCCTCATGGGTTCCTTGCTGTGCAATCTGGCCGTTGTCTATAACTAAAATCTGATCGGCGTTCTGGATGGTATTTAGGCGGTGAGCGATTACAAGCAGGGTCTTTCCCTTCACCAATTCGGAAATAGCCTCCTGAATATAGCTTTCATTGTCCGTATCTACACTTGCGGTAGCTTCATCCAAAATGACAATAGGCGCGTCTTTCAGAATACAGCGGGCAATCGAAATACGCTGTTTTTCGCCGCCGGAAAGTGTTGCACCGCCCTCACCAACCACCGTTTGGAATCCGTCGGGCAAAGCCATAATGAAATCATAGCAGCGGGCTTTTCTGGCAGCCTCATAGACTTCTTCTTCCGTGGCATCCGGCTTTCCCATGATGATATTGTTGTAAATGGTGTCCTGAAACAGATACACGCGCTGGAATACCATGCTGATCTGATCCATCAATTCCGACAGAGGTACATTGCGAATATCCACGCCCCTTATCGTCACATTGCCGGATTTTACATCCCAAAGTCGCGCCAGCAAGTTTGCAATGGTGGACTTACCGCTACCGGACGGTCCAACCAGCGCTGTCATAGAATTTTTCTTCATGGCAAAACTGATATGATGCAGAATCTCTTTATCCTGATAAGCAAATGTAACATCGTTGAACAGGACTTCCGGCTGTCCCGGCTGTGCCTGAGCCGGAATATGCTGCTTGCCGTTGTCGGAAAGTTCCGGTTCATCCAATACCGCTTCAATACGATCAAGGGCAGCGTTCATAACGGTTAGTCGGGTTGCTTCTCCATAAAGAGCTTTCAGAGGTCCAAAGAGATCAAAGACAAACAGCAGCACGCCCAAAAGATAAGCCAGGGAGAGTACGCCTTCCTGATGTAAAAAAACGGATAAACCGAAGATAGCGGCAATACCCACGCCATAGAGAATGTTTAAGCCAGTGGTCCACGGTGTCATTTTCTGCTCAAACTTCGTATTGACATCCCTTGATTTTTTGAAGTTTTCCGTTAATTCGTCAGATTTTTCTCCGAGCAGATTGTAACTTTTGATAACCCCAATTCCTTCAGCAAAAGACAAGACCGCATCCGTCAAATTCTCGCTTTGGTTTTGACGCCCGACAGCCTCCTTGAAGGAAACCTTATTCATATATTTTGCAACCAGTGATGCCAGCAAGGTAATGATTACCGCAATCAGCCCAAGTCTCCAATCCAGTACGAACATAAAAACAGCTAAAACCAAAGTAGACAGCATATAGCTCATCATGTTGCCAATGGTACTCATAGAAACTTCCTCAATGAATACCATATCCGTACTGAGAACAGAGCTGATTTTTCCAATATTCCCCGATGTAAAGTAACCCATCGGCATTTTTCTTAAATGATTTCCCAACTCCATCCGTTTATCAGCAAAGATCATAAATCCAGCGGCACTTTGCAGACGGTCGCTCAAATAGTGAACCACTGTCTGAACCACTACAACAGCTAATAATCCAAGTCCGACAAACAGACAGGTCTTTCCAGTCAGCGTATTATCAGCAAACCCGGCCAAGACAATAAACGCCATGAAGATCGGCATTTTGGAGAGAATGGACTCGACAAATGCACATAGAAATGCAGCCTGAATACGGCTTTTATACCTCCCGGAGAGGTTCAGGATTCTTGAAATCAATGCAAACATTTATCTTCCCTCCTTTGCAGTAGATACTTTCCACTCGGCGCTGTCCTGAGCCGCTTTCCACAACTTTTGGTATTCTGGGCAAGCTTGAATCAGCTCCTGATGTTTTCCGGTTGCCACCATCTTTCCGTGATCCATAACGCATATTTGATCTGCGTTCATTATAGCGGGAAGTTTGTGAGCGATAACTACCAAGGTTTTTCCCTCCACCAGCTCCGCAATAGCAGCCTCCATTTTTTCCTCATTTTCTGGATCAGCATAGGCCGTGGCCTCGTCAAGCACTACAATCGGGGCATCCTTCAATATTGCCCGCGCCAGGGAAATTCGCTGGCGCTGCCCCCCGGAAAGCATTTTCCCCGCATCGCCCGCCATGGAGTGAATACCTTGCGGCAGCTTTTCCAGAAACTCCATACACTGGGCTTTCTTCGCCGCCTCCATTACTTCCTCATCGGTAGCATCCAAACGTCCAAGACGGATATTTTCCAGCAGGGAGGTGTTAAACAGGTACTGATCCTGAGCCACATAGGAAATGCGGCTGTTCAATGCCTCCAGGCTCATATCACAAAGTTTCTGCCCGCCAATGGAAATGCTCCCTTTCTGCGGGTCATAGTAGTGGATCAACAGTTTTGCAAGGGTGCTCTTGCCAGAACCGGATTCACCAACCAGGGCAGTTTTTTGTCCTGCTTGTGCCACAAAGGTAATATCGTGGAGGACTTCGTTTTCCGCTATTATCGGTTTCCCATCTGGGCCAGGCTGTGTCGTCTGATACGCAAAGGAAACATGATCGTAAGAAATGTTAAAATCCTGTCCGTGGAAATCATCCTCAGCAGCTTGCAGCGGTGCCGTATTTAACATCTGTTCAAGTGCCGTGATCTTATAATTCAGATTCGGAATCGTCTCCATAAAGCCCAGTGCTTTCAGGAGAGGAATCCCAATGCTGAGGGAAAGGCAGAGGACTAAAATCAAATCAGGTAAAGTGCTTATGCCACAGAGAACAAACCATGCCCCAAGAGGCAAAGTCAGAATAACAGTGCAGGGCAGTAGACTTCCGTATATCGCCATCCAGGGCCAGGCGGCCTTATACCATGCCAAGGTATAATCCCGATAGTCCGTTACATCCTTGCGGAAGTTCTCGTAAGATTCACTCTCCCGGTTGAAAACCTTGACAACCTCCATACCATTGATGTACTCAATGATCGTGTTGTTCATTTTCTGTGCAGACTGATAGTAGGGACCCATGCGCTTCATTCCAACAGAGTACATAATGACCATGGAGAGCAGGCTGATCGGGATAGAGGCCAAAGACATAAGAGCCAGTTTCCAGTCCGCACAAAACATAGCAACATAAATCACCAGCGGGATCAGTAAATTTGCGATACCCTCCGGGACTGAATGAGCAAGGAGCAATTCCAAGCTGTCCACATCATCGACAAACAGCTTTTTGATTGTCCCTGTCCCTTTTTCCTCCACAATGCCAAGGGGAAGTTTCTCAAACTTCTTTTGCAGAGATACCCGCAGCCGGAACAATGTGTTATATGCTGCTTTATGAGAAATTGATAATCCCCATCCATAAAAAAACGCCTGCAAAACAAGACAGATCAAAACCCCTATAACACGCAATAAAACAAATTCTGTTTCAACAGAATCGCCCATAACCAATGGCGAAATGACCTGATAGGCCAGCACAAAAGGCAGGACGCCCATAAGAACGCTGACCAGTACGACAACCGTGGCCACATACATATTTTTCTTATATGGCCCTGCGTACTCAAAGATTTTTTTGAACATAAGCCCTCCTTATATTGAGCCGTACTGTCTGTGCTTCAAAAACAAGAGGCCGCCAAAGTAAAGCGGCCTCTTATCATTATCTTTCTGTCCAGTCAAGGCGGCCCTGACATTCATAATTTCTAAAATTCACTGGCGGATTCGGAAAAAATCCAAAACCTTTTTACTGCCGGATTCGTCCAATGGATAGCTTTCTTTTACTTGCCCTTTTTCCATATGGACTACATACGAACATCCCGCCATCACCAACTCCGGATCATGCGTAATAACAAGAAGCGTTTTGCCCTGATCCGCGAGTGACTTCAAACTCCGCGCAACTTCCCGCATATGTTTGAGATCAAGCCCGCTGGTTGGTTCGTCAAACACAATGATCTCCCGGTTACTCACAATGGCAGACGCGATCGCTACCCGCTGTTTTTGCCCGCCGGAAAGAGAAAGCGGGTGCCTGTCTTTATATTCCAGCAGATCAAACTGTTTAAGGATTTTATCCACAACAGTTTCATCCTTGTTGTCCATGCTCAGAAGCACTTCATCCGTCACGCTTTCGGTAAATAGCTGATGGCTGGTATCCTGCATTACCATGTAGCAATGTTTGAGCCGGGCTTTCCAATCAAGGGTTTTCCCGTCAACCTGCAAAAGGCCACACTTCTTTTCCAGTCCGCAAATACAGCGGGCCAGAGTAGATTTTCCAGCGCCATTCAGACCGATAATGGCAATCGTTTCTCCAACCGGCAGTTCTGCACTCGGAATATGGAGGCTTTCCGGTTCCCGCTTTTTATACGCAAAGCAGAAATTTTGAAATTCCATCTGTTTAGCTGTATGCGCCTGATACTGATTCGCAGGCTTCAACTTCGAGAGAGAAAACGGCCGCAGCCCCATTTCTTTTCGAGTGCCATCCGATAAGCTGTCAAATTCAGCAGGCGTGTATTCCCGTTCAATCTCCCCATCTTTTACATACAGCACACGATCTGCAAGATCGTGAAGGTAGTAAAGGCGGTGTTCTGCGATCAGAATTGTTTTGCCCTGCTTTTTCCAGAGGCTCAGGACCTGCCGCAGGTCATCAATAGCAGCCATATCCAAATTAGAAGATGGTTCGTCCAGGACCATAATTCCCGGCAGCAATACACTTGATGAAGCACAGGCTATTTTTTGCTTTTCGCCCCCGGACAGAGCAAACACGCTTCGCCCCATCAAATCTTCAATATGATAATCGGAAACTGTCCGGTCAATCCTTTTCAGGATATCCTCCTGAGGATAGCCTAAATTTTCACATGCAAAGGCTAATTCACTATCCGTATCCACGTTGAAAAACTGACTTTTGGGATTCTGGAATACAGATCCCACCATAGCAGCCAAGTCATAAAGCGGCGTATCTGATACGCTTTTTCCGTCCAGAAGGACATCACCCTCTAGATTGCCCTCGTAATAATGAGGCACCAGCCCGTTTACCAAACGGGTAATCGTTGTTTTCCCACAGCCGGATTCTCCCGTGAGTAAAACAAATTCCCCTGTGTTTATGGTGAGATTGACATTTCTAATCCCTCCGCCGCTGGATTCTTCACCATAAGAAAAAGAAACATTTTGAAAATCTATCATGGCAAAATCCCTCCTGCGGAAATTATCGGGGAAGCAATCGCCCAAAACACTACAAAGCAACAAAACAAGATCAGCACCACATCGGCAAAATTGAATTTAAGCTGGCAAATGTTTGTGCGTTTGACAGGAGCACCGAGGCCACGGGTAATTGCCGCAGCGGAAAGTTCCTCACCGATTTTCACGGAGCAGGTAATCATCGGGATCAGCTTATACTCCAATATTTTTGAAGATTTTTTCCCTCCAAGTTTAATCCCACGCATTTTCATAGCGTCACTGATTGCTTCTGACTCCTGAAAGACAGTTGGAAAGAAGCGGAACATGACCGTTAAGGGGATCGTCACTTCTTTAGGCATATGGATTCTTTCCATGCCGGAAATCAATTCACTGACCGTTGTTGTTTTCACCGCATAGGCAGCAATCGCAACACTGGGAAGGATTCGGCAGAAGAATCCTGTTGTAAACAGAACGAGGAAATTCAATATTCCCGTAAGGTGCGGCAAAACATAAATTTGAACAGCATAAAAAGCAGAAAACACAGCAATATAGCCCACAGCTTTTGCACATTGTTTCGGGGTAAGCAGCAATATAGCCGGAACTGTACAAAGAACAAGGCGGATCAGCCCCATAGCTTCTCCGCCTGTTCCACCCATGACAAAAATGCTTATGATGAAGATGAGCAACAGTTTTGTACGCGGATCGAGCCGTAACCCTTGTTCTGTTTTTTTGCTGAGCAGAATTTCCCGCGCCATTATGCAATACCGGCACGCTGGAAGTGCTTTTTGCAAATAGCTTTCCCAATCACACCTCCGACAAGGCCAAACACAAAGCAGGCAATCAGCAGAATAGGCGCAATCCACATAGGCATATATGTATTAAGGGTAGCTGCATATTCAGCGCCGTATCCTTCAGTCAACATTACCATATAGCTTTCACGGTTCAGGAAAATGGGAGCAAAGTTGCCAAACACCCAGATGCTGAACACGCCGCAGGAAAGAACTGTACTCTTTGCACTTTTGTAGTCCGCCTTTTTCAGGATCACGTCGGCCAACAGGCCGCCAACGAGACCAGTTACCATAGTAAGATAGCCGTTGCCGAAGAACACCATGATTAGGCCAATCAGGAAACCCATGATTGCAGTCATCCCGAATTTTTTAGCCTTTGTAACATACAGCATATAGGGGATGCCGCCAATCAAAGGGCACAGCACCGCCATCAGCGGAATAAAAATGGGGATAAAGCCAAGCATCGCCACCAGCATAACAATCACGACATAGATGACGGTGTAGATGCCGATAGTAATTAAATCTTTTCCCTCAAGCCGGGAACTTTTTTTCTGGGAACTCATACCAGTATCCTCCTTATCTCTGAGAAAATGAAAATGTGGTGCGGTTAGCTTCTTCTAACCACACCACATATAATAGCAATTTGCGCCCACGATTCCAACCCAAAACCAATTTTATTCTACCCAAAATCAGTATTTTTGCATTTATCCAATCTTAGCTTCTGCTTTATAGTTTTTCGGATTCACTCCGTATTTCCTTTTGAACGCCGCTGCGAAATTGCTCGCTTTTGAATATCCCACCAGTATAGCCACCTGGCTGACATTCAAATTACTTTCTAACAGCAGGCTTGCCGCCTTTTCTAACCGCTGGTCGATGACATACGCATGAACCGATGTTCCGAACAGGGAGGAAAAGCCCTTCGTCAATTTTGAAGTGCTGATATTGACCTGCCGCGCCAATTCCTCGCAGCTTGGTGCAAAAGCAAGCTGACTGTCAATAATCCTTTTTGCTTCGGTAATCGAATCCCTGTCACTTTTGGAAATGCTAATATGGTTCGATGAAAGAATACTGAGTTCCAATACTTCACTTAAATATACAGACAGCAATTCAAAAACTTTACTTTCCAAGAATAGATACCCTAAACCACCTCGGTATTGCGTAAAATCTTTTACCTCCGCAAAAATGTGCTCCATATACGGGGTAACGCTCACTTTTGAAATCCCTGTCAGTAATTTCTTTTCATAAGCGTTTATTTCACTATCTTCAAAGTAGTCATTCAAAATTTTGTGAAAATATGGCATGGGAATTTTTATATTCTTAAAAAGGAAATCTTTCTTCCCAGAATAACACAAATATTCCATTTTACCATGTCCCCGATAAATGCAGGATTCGCCTTTCTGGATGCTGACACTTTGACGTGCATCTGCAATATTCCACGATACGCCATCATTGAAGCAGAATAAAAGTTGAATATAATCTTCGCAGCTTACACCCTGCACATTCATATCTGAAAAATAGTTCATTTTCCAGTCTGATACAACAGCTCCTTGCTTTGTAACAACTTGCGAAATCTGACCTGTTCCCATATCAGCCGGAATATCTATTGTCACTGTCTGCGGAGAGTTGGAGAGCAGATCGTGATACAGCTTCGTCATATATTGGTTTGTCATTGTGCGCCCTCCTTTTCTAGTTAGTTGAAGCTAATCACATAATACTTTATATTTGTTTTTTAGTCAAGGTAATCTAAACTATTGACTACTCTCTAAGAGTCAACATATTAATTTTCAAAGTATGCCATATCCCATGATTGTTCCGTTATTGATATCATAACTTCTCTGGTTCACGGCATCGCTGGAGTTTCCCTCTACCGTATATACGGTACTTCCCTCAGTTTTCTCCACGATTCCCACATGGTCTGAGGTTCCGTCCCCGTTCCAGTCAAAGAAGATCAGGGTTCCGGGTGCTGGCGAGTATCCTCTGCTCTTCCATTTCCCCTTGCTCTGGAACCATGCGATTCCGTCATCGCACAGAGAGAACTTCGGCATCTTGCCGCTCTCGATCAGTCCTGCCTGATCCCCACACCAGCTGGCAAAGCAGGCACACCACGCCACATGGCTGTCAAATCCATACCATGACCAGAACTTCTGGCCTCCTTCATTTCCAAGCTGGGTAAGTGCCACGGATACGATCTGGCCGTTGCCTCCAAACAAGCCGGCAAACAATCCGCCGCTGGAATAATACCGCAGAACGTGAGGGACGTATTCTGGATCACCATAGGCACTCCAGCCATGCGAAGCAGCCTGCTCATTGGAAAACTGCATGGCATTTTCTGCACTGTAGCCGCCATATTTCTGAATCGCCCACGTTATGTACCCGTTTCCGTAGTTATACCCTTGCAGGGACAGCTTCAGCTTGTCCATGTCCTGTGGACTGGTGCATCCGGCTTCTCTTAGGCAGTCCGCATAATACTGGATTCCTACCTGTATGGAGTAGTCCGCATCCTGGATGGCATTCGGGCTGTTGGAATACCGGGTGTTGTATGGGCACTCACTGCTCTGCATGGGATCGGTCCCCCGGCCGCCAGATTCCTGCATCATGATTGCCTGTATCACGGAAACGTATTCGGGGATTCCATACTGGTTGGCGTATTTCTGGATGGTTGCCGTATAGGAAAGTACTTCCTGGCTGAGTGCTTCGTTGCTCTCTGAGCTTCCAGAGAATGCCGCACCGCCAATGATCCCGACCATGATAACCAGAAGCAGAACCATGACCGCTCCGGCGGCTCCCAGTGCAGCCATCATGGACTGCACCGTTTTCGCTGCCGCTTCTACAGCGGCCTTAGCTGCCTTGAAGGTATTCTCTCCTGCCCTTGCCGTTTTCTGTATCCGGCGGACTCCATCGGAAGTCTGCAAGGCGGCTTTCTTCGCCGCCTGCTTCGCTGCCCTTCGTTCCATCTGCTTCTGCATCCGGGCTGTCAAGGCGTTGGAACTGGCCACCCGAAGCTTCTGCTCTGGCTGGATGCTGATCTTCACAGATGGAGGGACGGTCTTAATAGTACGCCGCTGTATGGTCTTCGGCTCCAACTGTTTCCGTGGCTTTTCCTTGATCCGGATGGTTTCCGGCTGTTTCTGGCGGATGGCATTCTGCCTTGCGGTATCTTCGGCCTTGCTTTTCTGGTTTTGTCTTTTGATGGAAAGCGATCCACCTTCCGACATTTCCTGTCCATTCTGGATTCTTGGTGTCTCCCTAGCTGCCCGGATCTTCTGTTCTTTCGTTTTGACGGCATCTGAAATCGCCTTTTGCCGCTTGGCTTTCTGAATCTGGACTTCCTGGTTTTCCCGTTCCTTGACCTTCACACGGGATGCCTCCTGTTCCCGTTTTTTTTGCTTCGGTGCTTCCCGACTGACCGGATCGGGAGCCTGTGTGTCCCCTGTTCCTCTGGCGGCTTCTTTCTGCGCTTCTTTTTTACCAGTAACTCTCAGTTTGATCTTCTCGTAGGAAGTCTGTGCTGCTGTCTTTCCGGCGCTGGTTACAGTTCTGCTAGACTTTCTGGCAGCCCATTCCTCTGCGGATGCGACTTTTCCACTGGCATACTCGGATGGGGACTGTTCCTCCATGTCATTATCCCTGGCATTTGCGATGGTCTGGGACTTTTCCTTGCTCTCCAGTATGGCCGTCCGCATCAGCTCCTTCGGGATTCTGGAGGCAGGATTTTTAGTCTTTGGTTTTGTTGTGACTTCTTTGGTTTTGATATTCTTCATCTCTCACCTCCAGTCCCGGTCTGTACTGCTCTTACGCTTCGCCCGGCTTGGTCGTCATCAGACGGTACAGCTTTGTATTTCTTGGGAACGAATTTTCAAACGGCACCAGATTCCCGGAGCAGCGGATCAGGCCGTGGCCGGCACCCACATTGGTGATGTAGGATAACTGGTTGTCCGAGATATTCAGAAGTGCCGCAAGCTCGTCCCGGTCGGTGCTTGCCTGATTCAAAAGGATCAGGAACTCACTATTTGCCAGCATCAGGCGGGCGGTATCGGATTTCAGAAGTTCCTCTACATTCTGGGTAAGCCCGGTCACAAATCCCGAATACTTACGGATACGCTTGTACAGGCGGTAGAAAAAGTCTGCACTGTATTCATAGCGGAACAGCAGATAAAACTCATCCGCAAAGATCCATGTCGTTTTTCCCTTCTTCCAGTTCTGGATCACACGGTTAAAAATGGAATCCAGTGTGACCAACATTCCAAGTGGCATCAGCTGTTCGCCCAGCTCCCGGATGTCATAATCGATGATACGGCTCTTCGTATTGACATTGGTTTCCTGGGCAAAGGTGTTCAAGCTTCCGTTAATAAACAGTTCCGAAGACAATGCCAGCCCTCTGGCTTCTTCCTCCGGCTGGAGCATGAGCTGTCGGTACAGATCCTTTAGGGTCGGCACCTGCCCTTGGTATCCGCCCCTCATATAATCCCGGTACACGTCTGCGGTGCAGCGGTCGAGAATGGATTTCTCCTTTGCCGAAAGGTTCCCGGCTCCTACGAGCTGCTCAAACAGGGACAGGATGAATTCGGACTTTTCAATCAGAGGGTTACGGTCATTGCCATAGGCGGAGTCCATGTCCAGTGCATTCAGATGGGTATCGGACGTTGCCGAGATTCGGATGACCTCGCCGTTTAAGGCTTCCACCAGTGAAGCAAACTCGGACTCCGGATCGAGGATAAGGATGTCATCTTCCGTGGAAAGGGCAAGGTCTACGATCTCTTCTTTTGCCGAGAAACTTTTTCCAGAACCGCTGACTCCCAGTCGGAAGGAATTTCCATTTAACAGCTTTCTTCGGTCTGCCACCAGCATATTTTTGCTGACTGCATTCTGCCCATAATAAATGCCGCCCGGCTGCATGATCTCCTGTGTATGGAACGGAATCAAGACGGCAGTGGACTCTGTGGTAAGGGTACGCACCGCATCAATCTTCCGCAGACCATACGGCAGGACGGTATTCAGTCCATCGACCTGTTGCCATTTCAGGGTTGCCATCTGGCAGAGGTGTTTTCTTGCAATGGAATACAGGGTTTCCGTATCAGAATCCAGTTGTTTCTCGCTTTCTGCCATATGTACCATTGTCAGGATACCGAACATCATCCTCTGGTCCCTGGTAGTCAAGTCGTCCAGCATCTCCTTGGTTTCTTTTCTCTGAAGCTCCATATCATAGGGAACCACGGCGGAAAAATTATTGTTTGCATTCTGGCGTCTCTGCCAGTTCGTTACGTTGGTCTCTACGCCCAGCAGTCGGTTCTGGATCTCACGCACTGCTTCATCTGTTGGTACCGGGATGATGTCAATAGACAGCATCAGATTCCTGCCAAGGCTGCACAGTTCGGAGATCATCTCGTCTTTCACATAGCTGGCGTAATCTTCCATAAAAAGGACTCTGCCGTACTGCTCGCCCAGCTTGAAATGGTCGTTGTGGAACTCCATCGTGTCCGGGCAGATCCAGTCCTTGAAGCTGTGTCCCTTTTTCGCAAAGGCTTTCATGTCAAACGGAAAGCTCTGCGGAACGTCTGCCTTGAAAAAGTCCCGGAAGATCTGGAGCCTCTGTTCTGCATCCAGCTCTTCCCCGATGGAGGACAGCTTGGCCAGATGGGTGATGATATCCGTTCCCACACGGGCGAAGTATGTCCTGGCTTCATCGATGTTCTTCTTGTGGACGCTGACGGTCAGATAGCGTTCCTGGTAAATGCTGTTGTTGGTACCGGAAATCTTGGAAAGGAGCATATCGTTATACTCTTTCCGGTACTCGTCCAGTCCATCTCCTTTCATTGGAATCAGCAGGGACTGCTCAAACTCTTCCTTGTTGATCTTACGGTTGTTCAGGGTAATCTTCGCCGTACAGCCGGAATCCAGTGCATTTAAAAGTTCGGAGTAGTCCAGGAACATCTCTGTCTTATCCGCTTTGCTGGCAATGGAATAGTTGATATCCGTAAACCGGAATGTCCGGGAATACTTGCTCTCCACCTGAAAAATACCGTCCGGCCAGATCTTGCGGATCGGGATCGCCTGCTGGACAGACCTCGGTACTTTGAATTTTTCTTTGTCCTGTTTCAGTGTCTGACTCAGGGTTTTAATCAAAGGCATCACCCCTTCCTCCTGGCTTCTTTGGTTTCTTCTGTTTCGTCCGCTTCTTCTCCAGAAGCTCCGCTCCGTTTCCCATCATCTTTTCACCCAGCCGCAGGCTCTCTTCCATGCAGGAAAAGTACAGGTTCTCTGATTTGAATACCAGCCATTTCGGGTACAGCAGTTCGGATTTGATGACTGCCCATGCGAACTGTTCTGCCGTCATGCCGTGGTAACGGAAAAAGCCGCAGGCTGCAAAGGGAGCCGCCCCAAGCACGCACAGCCATCCGGTTACCTGTTCCCCGGCATATTTCCGGGTGAGGAAATAAATACCAAGGGCTGCCAGAATCGCCAGTACCGAAAATAGGCACTGCCGGAAACTTAAGCCCCAGAACATTGACTCCTGATAGTCTCGGATTTCTTTATTCATTTTCACTTCCATGTTGTTTTCTACCTTTCTCTTTGTAATCTCTGTTTTTTCTTTTGTTTCTGTTTTGGTACATCCCTTTGCCGGATGCCATTTCTTTCCATAAATCTTTTTGTTCCTTCCGGATCAAGCTCTGCCAGTTTTTTCAGGTCGAATGCAACCCTCTGGAAGATGCAGTAACCGGAGGATGCGGTATCCGGCTGTATCGTTCCCAGCTTATGCTGCTTTATAAAACGAAGCTTTTCTTTGCTGAAATTGTGGTCGATATAGGCTTCATTGATACCGCCCAGCGGAGCAAAAGGCAGGTTTACCGTAAGGTCTGCAAAGCTTTCCGGGTATCCATCTTCCATATGGTAAAGCCCGATATAGAGATTGTCATCGCTCATGTAACTGTCTACCCTGAGAAATAATTCCTCCCGGCCATACTGCCAGTCGTAGCTCAGTGTCTTTGGTTCTTCCATTTTTTTCGCCTCCTATAATCCCATGATTTCTTTTACGATACGGTCGGATGCCTTGACTGCCCCGACCAGTACCAGCAGGTTAAATACCAGTTCCCCGACGTAATTCCAGACAATGGTCACGGCGGACAGGCTGGTGTCCCCGATGGCCGGCGGACTTGATGCAAACACCGAAAAGATGATGCAGGCCAGTGCGATGATGGCTCCTTCCAGACATACCCCAGCGTAGGAACGGATAAAGTTCTTTCCTACAGACTGGGTTGGCTCCCCGGCAAAGGTTGCCAATGGAATCGGTGCGATGGCTGTGTACATATACAGCTTAAACATTCTCCCGTATACAGTCAGAATCATGACAAATGACAATACCGTAATCAGCAGGCTTCCTAATAAAGTTACGATCCACAAAGGGATAGATTCCAGCATCCCCACCGCTTCGATCTTGTCCACGATCTCCGAGGGCAGCTCCGTTACAGTTCCACCCGCCATCCCGGAGTGGGACATGATATTTGTTACGATGCCCTGCACAATGGAAAAGATCGCGGTCAAAAGCTCCATACCGGACATGACGGCTCCCTGTGCCAGTGCAAAACGGATAAAGGCTTTCACTACATGTTCCGGCTTTTTCATATCCGTGAAGCTCCCACAGGTTTTCACAAGCCCCGCCGCAAAGAACAGAACCAGCAGGCCGTACCCGATGGCTTTCAGTCCACCGTTGATGTTCGTCATCACGCTCCAGATCGCCCCGCCCTTGAAATTCTCCGGGCTTTGCGTCAGCAGTGTCCAGATCTCAGCCAGCTTGTCGCTCCAGGTCTGCAAGGCAGAATTTAGATTCTGTACGATCCAGTTATCACTCAAACAGTTTCACCTCCCATCCTGCAAAAGTGAACAGGGAGCCGGCATTTCGCATGGCTCCCCTTCTGGTCTCTTCTCCTATCCCATGATCAGGTCCAGGATCTCTTTTGCAAAAGTAATGATGATACCGCCTGCCAGTGTCAGAAATCCGTTTGCCCTCTGGCTCGGATCGTGGCTCTTTAAGGACAGGCCGACCTGCACGATACCAAATCCCAGCAGGATCAGGCCAATGGCACGGATTAGGGAAAAGATAAACGTGGACAGGTTATTGACTACGGTCAGCGGATCGCCTGCGGCATAAACGCAGGTCGCCCCAATGCAGATCGACAGTACCATGACTGCATACAGAGCAAACAGTTTCTTCTGCCCTCTCTTCATCTTCAGCGGTGCGGTCTCTTTCCTGGTTTCTGTGTGTTTCTTATTTTTCAGTAAATTCATTGGCATTCCTCCCATCAAAAAAGCTCCCCGATGATGTCCTCATCCAGAAGCAGTTCGTAATCGTCATATCTTGTTTCATCAAACATAAAATCGTCATGCGCCAGCGGTGCTTTCGCATAGTTGAACGGTCCGGCACCGCCGTCCTCGGTATACCGGATATTGGGATGCTTCATCAGGTCATACTTGGCATCCAGTATGGGCCGCTCCCCACGGATAAACAGAAGGGCATTCTGGTTGTCCAGCATACGGACTTCATCCGGCTGTAACAGCTCCCTTCCGCTCTGCTGGAAGTTGGTGGAGTAGCTGCCGGATTTTCCTTTGGTCTGCCCGTAGGTATTGGTGTCTATGGTTTCTTTCCCCAGTAATTCTGATACATATTTGTGTGTCTCTTTTTCGTTGCCGCCCAGGTATAAAAACTCATCGCAATTGCCCACCAGACTTTCCCAGGAGTCCTTGAACAGAGCCTTTAGCTGGCTCATGTTCTGCATGATGATGCTGCAGTAAATGGAACGGGATCGGCAGGTTGCCAGGATCTTCTCAAACTCATTTGGCAGGGATACGTTTGGAAACTCATCCATGATGCAGTTGACCGGAACCGGGAGGGCACCGCCATGCACACGGTCTGCCATGTAATAAAGCGTCTGGAAAAGCTGGCTGTAGATCATGCCTACCAGATAATTCAAAGAGGTGTCTGCATCCGGGATACAGCAGAAAAGGGCAACTTTTCTTTCTCCCATGCTGGAAAGATCCAGTTCATCAGTATTGGTCAGCTTGGCGATCTGCGGCAGATTGAAGGCTGCCAGCCGGACACCTACACTGATCAGGATGGACTTGGCGGTCTTTCCTGCCGCCTGCTTGTAAATGTGATACTGCTTGACGGCAATGCTGTCCGGGTCCCGCATCTCCAGACGGTCAAACAAAATGTCCAGAGGGGACTCGTAGTCCTCGTCCTCTTCTTTTACCTGTGCCGAGCCTAACATCTCCATGATCATGGCGAAGTTCTGTTCTTCCGGCGGAGCTTCGTGGAGCAGATACAGCATCAGTGCCTGAAGCAGTGCGGTTTCGCTCTTCTCCCAGAAGGGATCAGAGGACTGGGAACCTTTGGGTGTGGTGTTTTGTATCAGATTGGAAATAAGACGGAGCACGTCTTTGTCATCGTGGACATACTCGAATGGATTGTAGCAAAAAGATGTGTCGGGATTGATGAGGTCAAAGACACGCACCTCATATCCTTTCTTTTCCAGCAGACCGCCTGTCTTTCGGAGCAGCTCGGCTTTCGGATCGGTGATGACCATCGAACAGCAGCACTGCATGATGTTTGGTAGGGCAAAGCCTCTGGATTTTCCTGCACCGGAGCCTCCCACTACGAGAATGTTGAGACATCTGCGGTGCTTGTGGGTGTCAAGGCTAATGCGGAAGTTCTGTGTCAGCAGGATGTTCTGGGAGTACGGCTTCTGGCTATATTTCTTACAGATCTGCCGGGCATCGCCCCATCTGGCAGAGCCATGTTCTTCCCCTCTGCGGTAGTTCTTCTGACTGGAATAAAAAATGCCGATCCCGGCTGCGTAAAGTAACGTGCAGACCAGCACCGACTTGATGGTATATTCCGTATAATGAAACTGGAAGGGATGGTTCAGCTTTTCTGTGAGAACCCCCATCAGCTCGAAAAGATTCCTGCCCGGCTGGATGGCATCCGCAAGCAGGATTGCTACCCACCAGATGACAGGCAGTCCGGCAAGCCAAATCACCCAGTCTGACTTCCGGCTGTTTGTTACCGGGATGGCTGCTGTTTGGGCCTCTCTGCTCTTGGCAGGTCCGTAATGTGGAAGCTGTCCACTCCCGGAACGAGGGCAAGGCTGCTTCCATTCTCCCAGTTTACGTGGATCTGCCCCGCATCGTCTACCATATCCACCTTACCTTTTAAGCCGGGTGGCATGTGGCTCTCCCCCTCCATGCTGTTAAGCGTGACCTCGGTTCCCGGCGGATATCTTCTCCGCATGGCTTCTATTCTTTCTTGTGTCATATTTCTGTATATTTGTACCACATCCTTTCTTCATCTTCCCCTTCCACGGTATGGGCGGTATCTGGATTTCATGATCTTTAAGAGGACGCTATCGATCCCATCGGAATAGCGTCCGTTTTTCAGGTATGTGTCCCGGAGCTGGTTTAAGGCTTCCACGGATTTGCTGTGTTCGGCTTCTGTCAGGTAGAGCTTTCCCTCTTCCTGCTCTGCCAGCTTCAGAACCAGATCCCGTGTGGTATCCACCGGAAGCCCCTGTTCTTTTTCCTGCCGGAACACTTCCCGGAGTGCATGGATCAGCATGTGGTTCATGATCCGGTCCATCTTTACATATCGCATTCTTGTCATAGGCGAGCCTCCTTTTTTCCTCTTTTTTCTCAACCACAACATACCACACTTCCTCCCGGAAAGCTACTGCAAAAGAGCCGGAAAAGCCCCTTTTTATCAGCGTTCTGGGGACTTTTTACTCTTGGCAGGTTTCTCCGTTTTTTCCTCCGGGATGGCAAATTCATCGGTCATAAATTCCTGCTCGCTTTTGCCAAGGTTGCGGTCTATCTGCTTGCCAATGGAATAGGCTGCACTCTTTACATCCTGGATAAAGGAGCGGAGTCCTTTCGGATCTTTCTGTCCGAATGCCTGCATCTGGCATACCTTGTCAAAGGAAAAACCGGAGACATCCACGCCGTATTTCTGTGCTGTCACATACGCCGCACAATAGGCCTGTGTCGATACCCCTGCCCGGCTGTAGCTTCCATCGTGATGGTCAAGGGATGCACAGGCCAGCTCCCGGCTGATGGAATGGAACGTTGCATTTTCGCTCATGCCATTTCGGACATAGATCGTCCGCTTGTTCGGGATGTACTGTGCCTGTACCTTATCCGGCAGATTGTCTGCGATCTGAATCCGTACCTCGCTGTCGGTCAGCAGTGCTTCCATCAGCTGGTCCATCGGCTTTGGCTCTGCCTCTTCCGGCTGCTTGGTACGGATCTGGCTGATGTCATAGGCTTTCTGGATGGAGTATCCCTGCTGGATGACACCATCCTTTTCGTATTCCTGTCCGACAATGAAGTTGTATCCCTTGCTTCCGGTCTTGACTACTTTGCCTTCTTCTTTCCATTTTTCAAAGGTCTTAATCTGCCGGATCTCCGGGTTCTGTGCATAGAGCAGGAACAGGTTGTCTGTCCTCTGTGGCTTACACTGTCCCATAAAATCAAGGAATCCTTTTAAGGAGTCCCCATTCTGGAAGATCTCCTGTGCCTTTCCATCGATCATGCCCCAGATTTCTTCCCTCTCCTGCTTTTTCTGTGCGGCATATTCCTCTTTCGATAGCCGCTGGGCGGACGGTTCCTGCGTGTCCTGCCCTAAAAATTTTGTCAGGTCCATCTTCTACCTCGCTTTCACCTTTCGTTTATTTCTCGCTTTCTTCTGCGTTTTCTTTGGTCCACGGTTCTTTTCCCGGCTCCGCTTCTGGGATTCCTCTGCTTTCTCCCGTTTGATGTTCTCCAGCTCCCGGCGGACACTGGGACGCTCCTGTTCCCTTGGCTTTGCTCCATCAGTCCCGTTTTCCTGCCCGGTAGAAATATTTCTGCTGTGCAAGGAAAAGCCGGACAGATTCTCTTCCCCCTCTTCCTGCACCGGGATAAAATTTTCCGGTTCGGAAGACTCCTTTTCAGGATGATTCTGATTCTTCTCTCCTTGAGAAAAATCCATGTCACCGACCTGGAATGCTTCGTCCAGATCGCTGATCTCAAACTGCACCTCGCCCTCTGGCATCTGTACGATTTTCTGTACTGTTTCGGTTTCCGGTGCTTCCATTCCAGCGGTTACCTCATGGACAGCTTCCCCGACTTCACTTCTTACAAAATCAAGATTCATCTTATCCATAACCCGGTTGACCTTGGCTGCGTCATCCGCAAAGACCATGACCTCGCTCATCTCCGGGTTCTTTTTATCACGGATAATCACATAGAGCAACCCTCGCTTCCTGCCCTCACTGCAGAATTCACGCAAGCGGTCAGACGGCACAGTAAAGAACTTCAATGGCTTGTTCTCCTTTAACATCCGCACCATCCGGGTTCTGCCCCTCGTTTTCTTCTGGTCTTTTAATACGGCGGCAACAAATACCGCCAGATGCTTTGCCAGCGTACCCGAAAGTCTGAGCCCGTGGTCCACGCCGTCCAAGGAATACCGGACGATCTGATCCGCCGCATCGCCTCCATAATTCATACTGTTCACCTGCTTTCTGTTCTCGGTTGTCTGTTTTTCTCCGTCTGTTCTGCCTGTCTCTGGATCTGCTCTGCCAGACGCATCTTTTCTTCCATCTCTTTAGACTGCTGTTCGATCCGGATGCAAAGACGGATATCCTTCCGAAGCGGCCTCAGTTTTTCGGTGATCTGACCGATCCTAACACTGTCCGGTTCGCTCCGGTAGAGCCGCTTCCGTTCTTTTGTGAGTGCCTGCACCTGTTCTTCCAACGGGGTTCGGTATGCCATCAGTTCTTCACGGGTGGTAATCTGATACTTCTGAAGAAATTCCATCTGCTCGATCCTGGCATCCAGTTTTCGGATATCTGCCCGGAGCACTGGGGAGATTCTTTTCGGCTTCTGCTTTAGAACACCCATCTGATACAAATAGGAATAGTACAGGGCCTGTATCCCTTTTAACTTCTTTTTCGGGGGCTGGGAAGCTCCTTCTTTTCCAGCAGTTGTCCTGCTCTTGGGCTGTAAGATCCACTGCCGGATGCTCTCTTCTGAGTAATTCTTCCCAAGGCTCCGCAGACGGATATACCGTTCCATCCCCGGTGCTTTCAATGCGATGTACTTCCGATTCAGCTTCCACTGATATCCTCTCTGCTTCATCTGGTCCAGAAATTGTTTCCATGTGAAGCTTTCTGCCACCGCATCACGGATATCCAGACGGATCGAGGTTCTCCAGGTTGGCTTTCCGTCCTGTTCTGCCATCCACTGGGCATAAGATTTCCCTTTGCCATTTTTCGGTTCGATAACTGATAAGCCGTATTTCAGGCATAAGGCATCCGAAGTTTTCCGCACATCCTCGTAGTAGCTCCTGCTGTTACTATGGTACTTTTTCCCATCTTTCATGCTCACGGAATTAAACACGATATGGTTGTGGTAATGCTCCGTGTTCAAATGAGTGGTGATGACAGCTTCATATTTTCCCTGAAGGAGTCTTTCTGCCAGCTCCATGCCAATCTGGTGGGCAAGTTCCGGGGTGACTTCCCCTTTGGCAAAGCTCTGCACCAGATGGAAGCCCTGCACCCCGTCCATCTTGTGGTATCGTTTCTTTGTATCTACCATATCTTGATAAGCAGTCTCACAGACACAGCCAATGGCATTCTCAAAAATGGAACGCTCCGTCTTGTCCCGGTTCATTGCATATTGAATAGCTTCTTCCAGAGAGCCGGCACTCTGCCCTTTCTTTGTGGTCTTATCCTTGTTTCGAATGTAAGTAATGGAATTGTCCAGACGGCTGACCGGGATGATACTGGTGTATGCCATCGGCTACCATTCCTCTTTGACCAGCCTCCATGTCTCTTTCGTCATGCGGAGCATTTCCCGAATATTCTCTTCCCCTGCCATCCCACATCCATTGGCTACATGGGCAAGCTGATTGGCATTGTTGCACAGACCGGATACTTTCCTTAAAAGTTCGGTATGATGTTCACAGGGTCTTGCCCGGACTTCGCCGCCCATGACAATGGAACGGATGTATTCCTCACGGGACAGGCCGCTTTTTTCTACCTGCTCTTCCAGAAAACGCAGCTCCTTTGTATTGAGGCGGACTGGTATCACATGGTTTCTTTTTCTCATCTCTTCACCTGCTTTCCAACGGGTTATTGATCGTTTCCTTACATTTCACGGTTTTTCCAGATCAGGAATCCTGTCAGCACGCCAATGGCTACGGCTGCAGCAATAATCTTTTTCTTCATATAGGCCTCACCCCCTTTCCGGTACCCGGCACAGTTCCATCGGGGCAAGCATGATTCCTCTTTTCTCCATCTCTTTCGCAAATTCCAGAAGGTTCCATTTCTTCCCATCGATCATGGCAGATTCTGCATCCAGATAATGGCAGGTGGATACGTTCCGCTCTCCATTTGGGGCATTCTGCACAAGGCTCTCCCCGTCTGAAAGCCGGAACAGTTCCTGTCCCTGACTGTTTACAAAACAGATGCACACGCCGTGGTCAATGATCTCCTTTGGTTTCATCCGGCACCGCTCCAGTGCCTCATCCTCCCGTTTTCCTGAGATCAGTAAACACATTGCAAACACGCCCATTGCCCCTCCGGTCATTGTGCCAAGTATAAATCCTAACATTTCTTCGTTCTCCTTTCGTCTGTTTACGGCTCGATATGGGGGATTGGGGTTCTCCCCAAAGTGCGTTTGGATATCCAAACGCTATGCTTGCAAAACCAGTCGCATTTTGCTTCGTTCCCTCTGAACCTATCGTTTTTCGGAATTATTCGTTTTCTTTGATTTTGCTTAACCCATCCAGCGTGGTACAGATGATATGGAGTCTGTCAGCCATGCTGATCTCCGTGTTCATCGTCCCGGTGGTCTCTTTTCCGCAGACGACCACCATCCTGCACCGTCTTAAGATCTGATGGGACATTCTCCGCATAGCCTGCATATCCTCCGCATCCCCATCATCAAGGAATGGGGAAAAGCTGTACTGCGGACAGATCGGCACATATCCCAGTTCGTAGATCTTCCGGCAGTACCGCTGTACTTTGGTCTTTCCCTCTTCTGCAGAGCAGCAGACATAAGCAAGTGCCTGTTCCAATACGACCATCTCCTTTCCTGACCAGACAAGTTTCCTCTGCCCGGCGTTTTTCCAAAAAGAAACACCCACAAAGCATTCCGGCTCTGTGGATGTCTTGTGGACATCTGGATTCTTTTCTTCCTTTTTTCAGATGTCTGGCAGACATCCGGTTACTGTGGTTCTTTATTCTCTGCTCCTGCCCCGGCTTCCAGTGCGATACGGACACGGTCGCTTCCCAGCTTATAATATGCATCCGTCACTTCGATGCCGACTGCCTGATAGCCCGACTCTGTCGCCGCAAGGATGGTCGTGCCAGCTCCGGCAAACGGGTCTAAGATCAGGCCGCCCGGCTCGCAGATCTGGATGACATCCTTCATCAGTTGGAGCGGCTTTTCTGTCACATGGATGCGGTTCTGGGGATTCCCATAACGGAACACACCCGGAAGACAGGACACCGGGCGGTTGATTGGCATCGGACCGTTGCTTCCCCACACGATGTATTCTGCCTGCTGGCGAAACCTGCCTTTTTGCGGACGGGAATTTCCTTTGTCCCAGACTGCAGTTCCTCTCCAGATCCAGCCTGCCCACTGAAGGGCATCGGTGATAGACGGGTACTGTCTCCAGTCAATAAAAAGGCAGATCGGAGCCCCTCTCTTGCAGGCTTTCCGCACATCGTACAGCCATTCTGCCATCCAGTGGGTCCAGGAACGCTGATCCTTGTTATCCCCATCAAAGTCCGGAAGGGCATTCTCTGCTTTCATGCTGCTATACTTCTGGTTGGTGGTGCGGTTGCGTTCATTCTGCTTGGTTCCCCCGGACGCATAGGGCGGATCGGTCACGACTGCATCAAAAATCCCCGGCTGGAATCCTTTTACCAGCTTTAAGGTATCCCCATGCAAGATACGCCAGTTCTCCCCTCCGGCAGACTCATCCGGCAGACAGTCCGGTTTTAAAAGATCTTCAAGTTTCAGGGTATTTCCCATAGGCATCATCCTTCCTCTTGCTTATTTCCCAGATTTCTCTGGAAGTGCTTCTATCTATGGAACTGCTCATCGGCAGGTATCCTCTTTTTTTGGTACTTCTTTTCTCGGTGTTCTGCGCTGTTCACGGTGGTCCGACAGTTCGGTTTCCACATATTCGCTGATGATTCCCAGTGCTTCATAATAATTGCCACTCTTGTGGACACGGTCTGCCATCTCGTTGGCCTGTTCGGACATCCCGGCACATCTGAGCAATCTTGAGGCATCCCCAAGGATTGAGAAAATATTTCCGTCATGCCCTAAGAGCTTCAGCTTCGGACGGGACGGATTTGGTTTCGGCTGCTGTTCCTGCATCTCGTTTTCTGGTGCTTTCACCTGTATCTGGAAATCCGAGCCGGCACCGACATAGAAATGTAAGTATAATTCACCGCCGTCTACCTTGATCTCCCGTTGTTCCAGACTTTCTCCCCAGCCATCGCTGTACTGGCCTCTCAGATACTGCCCCACCACACGGTATTCCTCTGGTGTCAGATTCTCCCGGAGTGTCAGGTTTGCACAGCCATATAAAACACCATCCTGTTCTTTTACCGCCATTGTAATGCGTTCCACTTTTTCCTTAATGTCCTTATTTCGGTCAAAATAATCGATCAGGTTGCATGGCTGGTTGTCAGGCATACCGAGCCGGTTGATCTCGTCAACCTTTTCTGCGATGGATGTCTGATACTGCACCAGATCAGGTCCTTCCAATGGCTCCGCATCATCCAGATCCACAATATCTGAATAGTCCGGGATAAACTCTGCCATCAGAGGTGACAGCATTTCCACTTCTATTTTATCTTTCAAAGCATCACCTCGCTTCCCTATTCTGCCGTTTCTCCGGTGTACGGGCATCCATTTTTGCCATGTCTGCCCAGTCTGCCCCTTCGATTTCCGGCAGGTTCTCGATGATCCGATAGCTTCCCTCGTAGGCTTTTCGGATATGTTCACACGCCCACCGTCCGGCAAAGTCATTGTCGGTACACACTTCAATCTCGGTGATCTCCGGGTGCTGGGACAGAAAATGTTCCAATGCCTGCGGCTTTTTCATGCTCCGCTGGCTATGCCCTTCTTTTGGTGCGCTGATCCCGCCAAGCTCCAGACGGTACTTATCCCGGCTTCCCTGTCTCTGTTCCAATGTCATGTGGGCAAGCACATCCACACAAGCTTCATAAACGGCAACCCGTCTGCATCCTGTTTGTGCCGGAACACAAAAAGCGTATGCCTTTTCGCTTCCAGCCTGTTCCATCTTAAAAGCCTTTCCGCTGGCATCGTAAATCCCACGCAGGAAAGCATATCTTGCCACCTGGTTTTCATCCCGGCCTATGAACACGGCATTGTGGTAGGGCAGACTCTCATATAAGATTCCCAAATGAACACACCGCTGTAAGACCTCGCCACTGATGCCCCGCTCTTTCAGATAGCGGAACACCCTGCGGCAGTCTGGGCTGGCCGTAGGCAGGACAAATGGCTTCTTTGGCTTTGCTTCCACAGGCGGAGGGATATAGGTGGGATACTCATCTTTCAGCATTTGCACTGCCTCCAGAAAAGAACACCCGTCTACATGGATCAGGAAATTTAAAGCACTGGTGCCCCCGATATCTCTGGATTTCCAGTGCCACTGGCTGGTCTGCTCGTTGATCTTAAAGCTGTCGTGGTCTGTCAGCTCCCATTCATTTCTGGCTGAAGATTTTTTCAGGCGGTTTGGCTGATATTTCTTCAGGTATTCAATGGCGGTGATCTCCCTTGCACGTTTGATTTCTTCTTCCGGAATCCACGGCATTACATCACGGTATCCCGGAGCTGCTCTGCCTTATCCGTTTTCTCCCACGGGAATTCCTTTCTTCCAAAATGCCCGAACACCGCACTCTGTCGGTAGATTGGCCGCTTCAGGTGCAGGGTGTCACAGATCTGGCTTGGGGTAAGCCCGAACACCAGAGGGATCGCTGTGGCGAGGCAGTCATCCGCACAGATCTTTCCCGTTCCAAAGGTATCCACCTGCACCATGACTGGCTGGGCAACCCCGATGGCATAGGCAAGGGACACCTGGCATCGGCTGGCAAGTCCGGCAGCTACCATGTTTTTGGCGATGTAACGGGCCATGTATGCCCCGGAACGGTCAACTTTGGAACAATCCTTCCCGGAGAATGCACCGCCGCCATGCGGTACCAGGCTGCCGTAGGTATCCACCATTAGTTTCCTTCCGGTCAGTCCGGTGTCTGCATCCAGACCTCCGCACACAAATCTGCCCGATGGATTAATCAGGATCTTGGTATCCTCATCCGGCGGCAGCATGCGGAGTGCCGGGCGCAGCACTTTCTCCCGGATCTCATGCTCCAGCTTCCGAAGGGATTTTTCCTTTTCATGCTGACAGGACACAACGACCGTATCCAGACGGACAGGTCTGTCATCTTCGTATTCCACGGTCACCTGTGCTTTTCCGTCCGGCAGGATTCCCATGATATATCCGCTTCTACGGCTTGCAGACAGTTCTCTTACAATGCGGTTCGCCAGAACCACTGGCATCGGCATAAGCTGCGGCGTATCATCGCAGGCGTATCCCACCATGATTCCCTGATCCCCGGCTCCATTGGCAAGTCCGCTCTGAACAGAAACAGTTCCTGTCCTGCGTTCTCTGGAACGTTCCACTGCCCCGGCGATATCCGGACTCTGTTTGTGGATGAGGGCATCCATATGGATTCCATCTGCTTCATAGCCTGCACTCTCCAACACCTTTCTGACGATTTCAAACACCTGTGGCTCATATCGGCTGGTGATCTCTCCTGCCACAATGATGTTCCCTTTAGTAGCCAGCACTTCGCAGGCCACCTTGGAATTTTCGTCCTCTTTCAGACACGCATCCAGAATACTGTCTGCAATTAAGTCGCAGAGCTTATCCGGATGTCCTTCCGTTACGGATTCTGCTGTATAAAATCGTTTCATAATTATTACCATCCTTTCCAACGAGTCAAAACTCGCTGCTCGTTATAAACTAAATAGATCCAGCAGAAAGCACTCCTTTTTGGAACACTTCCTGCCGGATCTGGATTATGAGCTGTCTCACATTCTGCACTTTTCTAGTACGTTCAGACACTTTTTTCCACCTGAATACTACCAACACACACCCTTACATAATCCCCCTGTTTTGAACACTTCCCAGTCTGTGCGGTCATCATTTGTCTCATTTTCTACACTTTTTGGGGGCTTTCAGACACTTTTTGTTAGAGCATTCGCTGATATTCCGTAGAGTATTTACCAAAGTTTCCACTTTTGAACACATTTTCCATCTGAATATACCTGGCATACACCCTTTATATACTCCCCTGTTTTGAACACATCCCTGTCCATGCGGTCATTATTTGTCTCATTTTCTGCACTTTTCGGGTACTTACGAACACTTCTGACTCCACACTGCCCCGGAAACCGGCACCGCCAGGACGATATTCCTGGCACCGCTCCATTCATATGAACACGTGACGAGCGTCAAAACCTTATCGTATATACACTTCAGGTAATCATCTCCGGTTTCGAACACTTCCCTCCGCTTGGCTACTTTTAGGTACTCTTGCACGGCCACCACATCTGGAAGTTTCTGCTGGAACGGGAACAGATTCCGGTCTGCTTTCAGTACCGTGACAATCTTATACTCCTGAATGCCGTCCTCTGTCTGAAGATAAGCAAAACGATGGGCGTTATAATAATCTTCCCCTGCATATAAGTCCAGGTTTCCGAACATCGCCCCGCTGTTCATGTTGTGACCGTAAATGATGAGATTCCTGCTTTCGGACACTTTACAGTCTGCCTGTAAAAACAGGCTTCCGTTGATGTCATATTCCTTTTTGTAATTCCGTTTCAGGTAAAACTCCCCATTCTCCTGTTCGGACTGAAGCACCGGGTAATCAATCCCGGTATCCGGTATGGTCAGCCATCCCTGCACATCCGGGTATTGTTCCTGGAGAGAAACAAGGTCTACCGCAGCCACCGGGCATTTTCTCCCAGCTGGTTGGTCTTTCTTTTCAGATCCTGAGGCTCCCGGAGCTTCCGGCTCCGGGAAATTCCCTTTCAGCTCTGCCACCAGCTTTTTGTTCTCCATTGGGAGATATACCATATGGCAAAGCAGGAACCCGGCACTTAAGAAAAGTGCTGCAAGGCATACCGTTTGAAAAAGTTTTTTCGCGATTTTCATCGTTCCTGTCCGGCTTTCCTCTGCTTCTTTGGCTGGCTTTTCTGCGTCTGTCCCGGCACAGGCGGTTTTCTGGCTGCTTTCAGGATCGGCTCTGTCGGAATCTGGTTCTGTCTGCAGCCCTTTAAGATTCCGGTCAGGTACGACCGTCCGGGCGGATTAAAGTTCTGCATGTAATCTTTTGTCATGATATAGACAATGGCTTTGATCTCTCTTCCGCCTTTATTCTTGACGGTGATTTCCTGTTTGTCGTAAAAATCAGGATAGCCTTCATAAAGATCTAGGCTCTTTTCGCAGTCCCCAGTCAGTGACCAGAGGACGCCGTCCACATGGCTTCCCTCTTCCGGGAAGATGGTGGCAAGACCGCTTCCTGCGGCTGCAAAGGTCAGCCGATACCCCTCCAGGCGGACGGTTTCTACCACCTCCGCCTTTGGGCACCGATATGCCATCTGGTCCAGATCCATGTTGCTTCCATACGCAAAATATAATTGTTTCAGCCTATCTGCCCCCTTTTTTCTTCTTTCTTCTGGATGCCACACTCATGCCGATCAGACCGCCTGTGGAAAGGATCAGGCACAGGGCCGGAATCCAGAGGTTGGTGTCATCGCCTGTTTTCGGGTTACTTACAGACGGGGTGTCCTCCGGAAGCTTCTCGTTCGTCACTTTCTGGATGACTTCAATCACTGGGGTTTTGTCATCTACATAAGTAAATGTCACTTCATGCTTGGTCTCATCCAGCTGATATCCTTCCGGTGCTTTGGTCTCAACCAGATAATAAGTGGCTGCCTTATCAAATTTGCCATCCTTATAAGTTCCGATTGCAAGCAGTCCGCTGGTTGCATGACCGTTTTCATCAGTGGTCAGGGTTTCTACCACTTTGCCATCGGCATCCCTCAATTCAAATTCCGCACCTTTCAGTGCAGCTCCGGTATCCTTGTCCGTTTTCTCAATGATCAGACGTCCCTTTGCGGTATCATCTTTCATGGCTACCTTCTGGATCTCTGCGGTGTCTGCCACCTCGAAGGTGATCTCTTCCGAAACGACATAACCGTTTGGAGCCTGCTCTTCTTTCAGGGTGTATTTACCGATTGGAAGTTTTTCGATATAATGCGGCTCTTTACCGGAAGTCCAGGTTTCTACGATATTGCCATTTTCATCTGTGATGGTCAGTTTGGCTCCTTCGATCTCATTATCTCCGGTAATATCCGTTTTGCTGATCTCCACTTTGGTCACATCATCTTCCATTACCTGTTTCTGGATCTCTACAGTATTCTCCACGGTGAATGTGATGCTTTCCGCAGTGGCATATCCATCGGCCGGCTTGGTTTCTGTCAGGGTGTACGATTTTCCTACAACCAATTCTTTGATGATGTGCGGCTCCTTGGTGGATGTCCATTCCTCAACAACAGCCCCGTTTTCATCCGTCAGCTGTAATCTGGCTCCCGGCAGTTCCTCGCCTGTGGTCAGATCGGTTTTGGAAAGTTCCACGGTTGTCGGCTCATCTTCAAATACGAACTCATAGGACACTTCTGCTTCTTTGTCTCCCTGGTACTCAAAAACAAATTCCTGTTCTTCTCCGGTGGTAACAAATCCATCCGGTGCATACAGCTCCTTCACATAATAGGTTCCGTCAATCGGCAGGTCTGCAATAAAGGAAATCTTTCCATCTACATCTGTTGTTTTTAACTCGATCAGGGTATCTGCTTCCATCAGCACCTTTCCAGATGCGGACAGGATGTCGTTCCTAGTGTACAATCCAAAGATGCCGCCTTTTAATACACGGTCGGTATCCTTTTCTTTCTTCAGGACGTTCACTTTCACCTTCTGGCGGTTGTTCTGCCAGTCCTCATCGTATACGACAACCGGGGTATCCTGATCGCGGTAGGAAAGATCTACATATCGTGGTTCTTCATCCAGGATATAACCATATGCTGTGCCTACCTCTTTGACATAATATTTTCCAACCGGAAGGTCAGATACTTCTGCAACACCGTTTGCATCGGTAGTTACAGTTGCTACCAGTTCGTCCTTGGAATAATAGTCCGGGCTTACGCCATCAGCTGCTTTGATATCTTCGGCAGCACGGATTTCGAAGGTAACGTCTGTCAGGCTTCCTGTAATGTACTCAAAGAAATGTTCCACAACACCTTTGACGTTATCCAGCAGGGTGATCTTATCGAGAAATTCGCCCTTCTTGTTTACGATCAGCAGTGCTTTCGGTACATGGTCCTGCATTTCCACTTTCTGTATTTCTGCGGTATCCTCGATGGTGAATTTCACATCCGTAGTCTTTAAATAACCAAGCGGTGCAAGGGATTCACGGAGGATATAGGTTTTTCCAACAGTCAGATATTTGATCACATGAGGCTCATCCTTTACGGAAGTCCAGCTGTCGATCACGTTTCCATCCTCATCCAGAACAGAAAGGGATGCTCCGTTCAACTCCACGCCTGTTGTCAGATCGGATTTTGTCACCTCGATGGTCGTCGGCTGGTTCTTCTTAATCGATTTCAGTTTAATGGTCTGGATGTCTTGTCCCTGATAGGTGGCATCAAATTCCAGTACCTCATCAGAGGATACAAAACCGTCCGGTGCAGAAATTTCTTTTACATAATAAGTTCCAAGCGGCAGGTCCAGGGTGAAGTGTGCCTGTCCCTTTTCATCGCTTGTAATCTCCTGTAATAAGGTGTCCGCTTTCACGATTACATTGTCACCGGATTTGATCTCATTCTTATTATAAAGACCAAAGACGGCTCCAGCTACCACGCTTCCGGTTTCTGCATCCTGTTTTTCCACGGTGATGCTTACCTTCTGGCGTTCATTGGTAAATGTCACTTCTTCGTCTACAACCGGGGTATCCTGTCCGGCATAGGTAAAGGTTACCTTTTCTCCTTTGGCATTCCAGGTGTATCCTTCCGGTGCTTTTTTCTCTTCTACACGGTATTTTCCGAGCGGAAGATTCTCGATTACGGCACTTCCGGTTTCATCGGTCGTTACCGTTGCCACCAGTGTGTCCTTGGCATATTCCAGATAACGGTTGCCGTTCTCATCTGTCTGATGGTCTACGGTATAGATATCCTCGGAGGCGTAAACTTCAAACACGGCTCCTGCAAGGCTGGCTTCCTCATAAGTAAAGTCTTTATCAAAACCTTTGACTACTTCGCCTTCTTTGCGGATGGTCAGTCTGCCCTTAGCTGGGTGGTTCTCAAAATCCACCTCGATGATTAGGTCACCGCTGACCGGATCTTCCTGGTATGCGGTATCACTGTCTACCTTGATTTCCACGGTATTGGTGCTGTGGGTATATCCATCTGGTGCAGTCACTTCTTCGATGCGGTAATTTCCACAAGCCAGATTCTGTGGCAGGATCAGGTATCCGTTTTCATCCGTAAAATAGGATTTATGTACCGTAGTGGATGGATAAGTAGTCACTTGTTCTACATATTTCTTGTTATCCAGATCGTATACTTTAAATTCAGTATTCGGAACCAGAACAGATTTCTTTGTCTCGTCATCTTTTTTGACGATTTTTAATTTTGCTTCAAACTCTTCGTCCAGAAGCACACGCCATACCTGCGGTTTCTCTGGATTGTTCTCTGAAATCACAACTTTGAAATCATCAACTGGTTTGAAGTTGTGCGGTGTGGTGGTTTCTCTTACAATGTAAGTCCCGTATGCAAGCGGAATGGAGCATGCATATCCACGCTCATCCGTGAACATTTCTGTCTGTCCGTCTGCAGTCAGCACGACCGGAGTAGCGGATGTAAAATCATAGGAACCGTCCTTATTTTTCTTCAGGCTGCTCTCCAGATATGCACTGAATCCCACACCTTTTAACAGATCGGCATCGGTCTTTCCGTTGTTGGCGGCTTTGATGACCTGAAACGGCTGTTTGATCACATCTTCCAGAGAAGTTACGGTACGTTCTACCGTCTGAACCAGATCTCCCTCGTCATTACACTCCAGATCATGTTCTCCCGGGTCTGCCAGATATCCGACAGGCGGAGTCAGTTCTTTAACGTAATACTTTCCGAGATAGAGGTCTGCGACTTCTGCATTTCCCTCTGTATCCGTAGTCAGGGTTGCAATCTGTGTTCCTGCCGGGTAAAGAACACCTGTCTGTCCATCTGGATGTACGATATCTTCACGGGCATACAATCCGTAAACAGCACCCTCAAGGGTTGCATCTCCCTGTGCGGTCTTTCCGGTTTCGGAATCCTCTTTTACCAGTTTGATCTTCGCATTGATCCGCTCATTCTGGAACGTATGGTTGAAAGAAACCGTTGCCTCTTTGTCTGTTGTGTACTGGAAGGTAAAGGAGTACACATCCTCGCCGTTTCTCACATATCCAGCTGGTGCACCCAGCTCTTTCATGTAGTAGCTGTTGGCTATCGGCAGGTCTGCCTGATATACGGCTTTTCCGTCTATTCCGGTCACTGCTTTCTCAATGAGAGTATCTTTCTTGACCACAATGGTTCCGTCCGCTGCTTTGATGTCATTTCCGGCATACAGACCATAAGTGCCGCCCGGAAGGTATTTCCTGGTTTCCTTATCCTGCTTGTATACACTTACGCTTGCTTTCTGGCGGTCATTTTTGAATGTCACGCTTCCCATGACCTTTTCTACGTTGCTTCCAGCATAGGAAAGGGTGATCTCCTGGCTTTCGCCTGTGCATACCAGATTTTGTGGTGCCTGCATTTCTTTTACTACATATTTCCCCAGATATAGATTATCCAGTGTGGCACTTCCGTCATCTCCGGTGGTAAGTCCGGCTTTGACTAATGCGTCTTTTTTGTAGACTACTGTTCCGTCTGCGGATACAATGTCCGACGCGGCATAAACGTTATAAACCGCACCTTTCTGTTTCTGCTCGGTATAAACAAAGGAAACACCATCATCAGTTACCTTTGCCCCAGTCAGAACTTCCCCTAATTTATAAACAGTCAGGCTTGCCATCTGTTCAGCATCAGTAACGGTCTGTTTTACAGTGCCGCCGATGACCAGGTTCACATCGTAAGCCTTAGTGTCCAGCAGGTATCCGTTTGGTACGGAGATCTCTTTCAGGTATACGGTATCCTGTGTTTTTGTGATCGTAACGCTGGAAGCTCCGTTGTCATCTGTGGCCGGCATCTTCGTGATCAGGTTCTTTCCGTCCTTGTCACTGTAAACGCCATAGACTGCACCTGCGATGGCTTTGTTGCTCTTGCGGTCCTTTTTTACGATTTCTAGAGTTGCCTGTTTTACCCATGAAACTTTAAAATCCACATATTTCTCATCGGTCACGCCCTCGCCAAATACCAGGGCAAGGTCCTGTGTCTCGCTTCCGGTGGTGATCTTATAAGCGGAGTAGTCTTTGATGATGCTTCCTTTCATGGTGGAAGACCATTCCCCTTTGACATCCACAGCCTGTGTCAGCGGTGCGGATAAATAAAATTTGGTACCGCCGCAGATTTCCACGGATGCACCTACACTGCTGGTCTTTCCGGTTGTCACATTATGCAGTCTGACACCGGACGGCAGTTTCATGGTGATGGTCTGCAGTTCGGATGCCTTGAAGGTGATCTCTTCTGTTCTCTGGCTGTTGCCACTGATATATGCGGTAACATCTGCATTGGAGAAACTCATGTCCACTTCCGGGATCTCCGGCTGGCTCATGCAGTAATTGTAGAGTTCCATTGCCAGAGCCTGTCCGGTTGCATTCGTACCAGAAAAAGCGTCACCGCTGTTATTTGCATAGGATGCTGCCAGATGGACAATGATAAACTGTTTTCCGGCTGAAAAATCAGGATGTTTCTCAGAAAAAAATCCATTTTCACCGGATGCTTTGGTACCGTAGTAGCACACTTTTGCCAGTGCTTTGCTGTCACCCAGTTTGGTGATCTTGTAAACACCATCCCCAGGTCCCGCTTTGGATGGCTGCACACAGTAGGCAGTTGCAGACACATTTCCAAATTTAACGGTATATTTATAGGTTACATAGGAGCCCAAACCGTAGTCTGCATAATAGTATGCAGTCCCTCTTGTCACATTCACGTCCTGGGTTGCTCTTGTACTGGTATTGACTGCGGTGAATGAAACGGTTTCCCCATCTTCCATTGCTATCAGGTCAATATCCTGTTCCCCTGCCTGCTCCAGAACATCGCTGAGTGTCAGCCCGGATTCTGCATCGGTTGTATTTTCCGTTTCGGATTCCTCTAATGCGGCATCAAACTCGGATTCAGAAAGTCCATCCTGAAATTCGGATTCTGTTTCTTCCGGTTCTTCTGTCTCCGCTTCCTCTGTTTCAGATTCAGCTGTCTCCGGCTCAACAATTTCTGTCTCTACAGGCACTGTCTCAGTTTCTTCCTGCGAGGCAGCTTCCTCATCATCAGAACCTGTATCCTCTTCGGTAACTGCCTGTTCTGTCTGCGGTTCACTCTGAGCTGCTGTCACAGGCTCTTTTACGATCAGATTTCTCCCAATCTGATAAACCGGGTGGTTCTGGTTGACTGGCTCCACATAATAAACGGCATGGTAAGTGTCTGCATGGCTGGTGCTGAAGTTCTCCCCGGCGTCATTCTCTGCTTTCTGGAATATCACTTTGACTTTGCTTTCGTCCTTAATTTCCAGATTCGTGCGGTCACTGGAAACATCAAACTCCTGTCCGACTTCCAGCTCCAGATCGTTGGCTTTTACCACTTCCTCTTCATCCAGCAGATCCTTTACGGATTCATAAGCTGGCGGTTCTGCCGTTTTCGGCTCTTCCGAAGCATAAACGGTCAACGGTGAAATGACCGTGGATAAGATGGTGACTGCCGCCATCACCCCTGAAAGGATCCGCCTGAATCGATATTTGCTCTTCATGTTTTCTACCTCTTTCTTATTTTTCTTCATTTCTCATAAGAACAGCCGGATGTTCCCACCCGGCCTGTCTGTTCTCGTTATTCTGTTATCTTGCGTCCTCTGTCCGTCCTGGCTTCTGCAGACAGGCATATGTGCTTTTGTCATACCGCCATGCTTTATCGCCGTCGAGGTTAGCAAGCAGATGCTTCCGCACATTTTTGTATTCGTCCCCGATTAGTCCGAGACGGAGCAAAAAGGTACGGAATGTAAATGCCGGGTTATCCCCGATCTCCGTCTTTTTGGCATGGGTACAGGACTGGTTGACCGCCTGTGCGGATATGGCAAGTGCCAGCGTAATGTTTGACCGGACTTTTCCTGCATGGAGGGTGCTTTCAAAACAACGCCATTCCAGTGTTCCCTTGGAAAAAACAGCATGTAGGTTTAAGGCATAATACCTTGTCCAGTTGTAATGCTCGGAGCTTCCGTCATTTCCCTCATACCATGCCCTTTTGAATTTTTCCATCGTGATGGTGCTGTTTGGCATCCGGCGGATCTTCTCCACTACCATAGGACGGACTTTCTGACAATACTCATCTTCCCTTCTCGTCTGTACATTTAAGGCTTTGAACAGAATATCCTCTTTGCAGTACATGATCGTCAGTGCATTTTTCAGACTCCTTGGTGTATGATTGGATGCGTCCACATGGACATGCATGCCACAGGATGAATTGACAAAAGCACCTGCGTTTTTGACACACCGCACCACTTCCTGGAGTTTCCCCATTTCCGAATATTCCAATTTCGGGGATACCATTTCTGTCGAATAATCTCCATCGGCATCTATTACAGTACCATTTGCCAGCCTTTCACAGTCGATACTGCTGTCCCTTGAAAATTTCCACGTTTTTCCATCTGAATCTTTTACACACCAGGAATCGTAAGAACGGATATGATATGGCTCTGTTCCGAACATTCTTCCAATCGCAACAGCCGCATCATAGCGGCTGATACCTGTCATCTCAATCTCTGTACCAAAATACTGGTCTTTTAGGTCGATCTGCTTCACCCACCCTTCGCTTCTGGAACAGGTGAGCCGCTTTGGATCTCTTCATCTACTGCTTTCAAATTTCTGCCTATTGCTTCAATGACATTGACAGTGACACCATTACCGGCCTGCTTGTAAAGCTGGTTATCCGATGTTTCTTTTTCCATCTTGGAAATCTGACCATCCCGGTATCCCTGCAGCCGCAGACACTCCCTTGGCGTCAGCCTGCGGATTCTGCCGTGGTAAATCACTCCATGACGGTCAGTTGCCGTAATGGTGAACATTGGCTCTTCCGGTTCTTTCATCCTTCTTCCATTCTGGCGGACTTTTTCCCTGGCCGGTGTCAGCACTGCCCTTGGCGGTTCTTCCACCAGCACCCCGGAACTTTCGCCCCTGTGGTTATGGATGCTGGAATCCTGTCTGGTATTCAGACATCTTGCAACGTCTGTCACCAGCGGCGGAGGGGAGATATCTACAAAATGCAGTGTTCCCTGCTGGTTTCCGGTCGTCAGGGTATGGGCGATCTCATGCCCGACTCTTCCCCTGCGGCTGTTGATTCCCGGATATCCGAGATCGATGCTGTCCCCCTCGTAGGCCATCTTGTATCCTTTTCGGGTGTTTTCCTTGATTGGGATACCGACTTCGTATAATCCGGTCTTGCCGCCCATACCACCAGCCCCGCTGGTCAGCGTGCAGCTCAGTCCTTCTTCTGCGTAGACTCTTTCTCCCTGTTTGCCAGCATGGACTTGTATAAGAGCTGTTCCATTTGCTTTTGGGAAAGGTAATATTTTTCCGGCACATCTTCCATCAAGATATCCGACAATATACACCCGCTTCCTTGACTGGGGGACTCCGAAATCCTTGCTGTTAAGCACTTTCCATTCGACATGATACCCCAGTTCAGATAGCGTACTGAGGATGGTGTGAAACGTCCGCCCTTTGTCATGCGAAAGCAGACCGGGTACGTTTTCAAGGAGAAAATACGCAGGTCGTTTGTCTGCAACCAGTCTGGCAACTTCAAAGAAAAGGGTTCCTCTTGCATCGGCAAATCCTTCCCTTCGTCCAGCGATTGAGAATGCCTGGCAAGGAAATCCCGCACATAAAAGATCAAAGTCCGGCATTCGTTCTGTTTCAATATTTCTTGCGTCATTGCAGAACCACTCTCCTTCCGTATCAAACAGCACCCGGTAGTTGTGGTCTGCATATGCATCTGCTTCACAGTGTCCGACACAGGTGAAGCCCCCTGCCCTGTGCAGCCCTTCTCGGAATCCTCCGATTCCACTGAACAGGTCAAAAAATCGAATTGTTCCGGCTATCAGCCTCCCTTCGCTGTGAAAAAAACAGTGCAGATTTCTCTGCACCGTTTCCGTCTCTTGGTTTCTGTTTTGTGATGTCTATTCTTCTGATTCCGCTTCCTCTGGCTCAGATTCTTCTGCTTCTTCGGTTTCCAGTTCTGTTGGCTCTGCTTCCGCTGGCTCTTCGTTTTCTGGCTCTGTCGGCTCTTCATCTGCTTCAGCTTCGTCCGGTTCTGTCATTTCTCCGTCTGTTTCAGCTTCCAGTGCTTCTGTCTCAGGCTCTTCTGCTTCAGGTTCTGCTGACTCTTCATCCGGTTCTGATTTCGCAGTCTCAGGATCTTCCATTTCTGTTTCTTCGGCTTCCTCTGACTCTGCTTTCCATTTGGCTTCTTCTTTTTCGATTGCATCTTCGATAAGCCCGATTAAGAAGTCTTTCTGTTTCATGCCATTCCTGGCGAGGACTGCTTTCAGTCTGGAAAATAAATCCTCGGTTACCTGTACTGCTACTGTTCTTAAATCTGCCATGTTCGTCTTTTCTCCTTTTCTTGTCATGTGTTCTTCGATTACCATTTCAAGGTATTTTGGTATGCTGATTCCTAACTCTTCGACTTCCAGTTTTAGCTTTTCATGCAGCTCTACCGGAATTTTTCCGCATATGTTTTTCATCTCCATTGTGTTCGTTCTCCTTTCTTTTTTCTACATACAACATACCCTAAAACATGACAGAAAGCTATTCACAATACCCAACGAATATGAGGCTCTCAAAAGCTCCCAAAGGATGCAGATCCAATAACATTCAATAGGCATCACCCCTTTCAAAAATCCGTGATTTATACTAATTTGACTGCTTGAAATTTGGCTATTTTATCACCAGGAAAGACTTGACTTTTTCAGAATGCATCCTCAAGCCCGGAGAGAAAATCCAGCATCTGGGACGGGATTTCTTCCTTTTTTGAAACCCTCTCCCCGGAGCCAGAAATGGAAACACCTGCCAGTTCTTCCCGGATTGCCTGCCGGATGCTTTTCTCCAGCTGGTTGTTTTCCTGATCTTTTAAAATCACCTGAACCAGATAGCTGCTCTTCTGTCCATCTGGAACACTTTGCAGGATCTCCCATGCCTTTTTGTGATCTGGGTTATCAAGGTTCAGGCGGAACGAGAAAACGGGTCTCTTTACTTCGCGCACATCTGCCCCACAATCCGCTCATAGCCGGAAGCATTGGCGTGTATGTCTGTCAGGTAAATCTGCCGACACAGCCTGTCCTGCGGTGTCACGTGCCGTTTCAGAATGCTGGCTCCGCCGCCCATGATCACGGACGGAATTGCCTTCAGATCGAACCCGGCTTCCATAATTGCAGACAGTATTTTCTCCGTGTAGAGTCTTCCCTGCCGGACAATGATTTCTTTTGCGGCCGGGTCCATGCTGCAGCTCTGGCCGTTCAGAACACGTTCGATCTGAATATCCGTTACAGACAGTCCGGTATTTCTGCGTACCTGCTCGGTGATCTCATCCACACACCGGATCACACCAAGTTCCAGGCTGCGGCAGGTAGCGGCATTTGGAACACTGTTGTCCAGCCGCATCAGGTCTACGGTCCAGCCACCGATATCTGCGAGAAGAACAGAAGGCTCATCCCGAACACATTCCGGGTGAAGAGCCAGGGCAGAGTATCCCTGTGGGAACAGTTTTACATCCTGAATCCGGATCTCATAGCTCTCATCCTCGTACCGGAAACGCAGAGGCTGCTCTTTCCGAAACAGATATTCCCGGAAACCTTTTTTCTCCCTGCCAAAACTTGCCAGTGGGAGGCCGGCTGCCAGAACCACATCTGTTTTCCTCTCTCCCCGGCGATAGCGGATTTCCTGAGCAATAGCTGCCATTGTCAAAAGATAATAATTGTCATTGGAAGTCTTGCTTCTCACCAGCGTCTGCCGCCCGGTTCCACACACATAAAATTTCCCATTGTACTGCAGGACATTCTGCATGGTGTACGGCTCGTAATCATACCCGGTCAATCCTGTCGGGAAGCACACATGGGGAGTTTTGATGGCATAATATCCATGGTCAATTCCTATAATGATAAGTCACCACATCCTTTCTGGTTTTCTTTGTTCTTTTCCAGCAGGTGGTCTTTCGGTCTGGAAAAAGAGAAAAAGGGCAGAACCCCGAAGAGCCCTGCCCGTAATAAAAAATACAGTTATGTATATTTACAAACAAATATGCATAACTGTATGCTATCACTTTTAATTAATTTATAACTTGGATTCTCTATTTCTGTTCTTGTAGCACATAAATACTGCTTTAAAATGTTCCTACTAGCTGCCTATGTTACTATTCTTTATTTCACCAATTCATGAATAGCTTTTACCATTGTAAGTCCATAATCAACAAGGAATTTTTTTTGTTCTTCGGAGTATGTCTTTCTTTCCTCTATTGCTTCATCTGTACAATGTCTAAAGCACTGCATTTTCTTTCTATAATTCTTTACTATCGTATCGTCAATGAAGCCACAACATACATCTTCATATTCTGGTGTGATAAATTTTCCATCTTGTTTCAACAGGTTTTCAATAAGGTTTGCAATCTCAGCAATTTTTTCATCTATATGCATACTATTGAAAGATGCCTGTCTAGTAGAAATTTCAATAAATTTCTGATTTATAGAATCGTTCACTTCAATATTACAAGACTTTTGCTCAAATGTCAGATCTGCTACAAAGGTTCTTCTAGTCGCATAACGAACAGTTCCATTATCATCTCCACCTAGAGCAATAATTCGATTTCTAATATCTCTATATGTAAAGTCTGTTGGATCAACAGGGGGTCTTGCTAGTATTCTAGGAAACTCTTTTATTTCATAACCGAGCATATGTAGATAATATGTTATTAGATAAAACCAACATTTATTTTCACCTGAAAAATCAACATCTGGCTGACACAGTTCTTTAAATTTCGTTATTGCTTCTTCAACATCATAAATCTCAAATTGATAATTCTGAGTTTCTTCTTCACCATAAAAAATATTATATGTATAATTTACCTTTTTAACAGATTCCAGAAAACGATAATGGTATTCGGATTCCTTTATATTTTGAAAATAAAATTCTTTTAAATCCATGAACATACTCCATTCAAAAATCAAGCCACAACATCGACAATTCAGCATCTCTTCTCATTTTCACAAATTCTTCTGCAAATGTTTTTGCTGTTTCTCTATTATGATCTACATCCCAATGTTCCTTATTATAGTTTGCAGCGTTTGTCCAATTGAAAGTACCGTGCATTGCAACTTCTAAATCGATCACACAAAACTTCCTATGCATTATATTTTTGTACCGCTCTGACATCACATCCACCCGATAAACCTCAAAGTGATCTTCCAAAGTGAACGAAGGTTTCTCCTTATTAACACGATTATTATCAATAATAATTTTTACATCTAACCCTTCATTTCTTTTTTTCAATAATTCATCAAATATTTTTTTATTGGTGAACCATGCCATTGCTATCCAAATTGAGAACTTTGCTTCTCGAATTTCATCAATTATCCGATTTTGTATATCATCAAAAAGTATCTCTTGGCTTACTTCTTCTGGTGCAATATTAAGTATTCCGGGTTTTAATACCAATCCGCTATACTCATTATAATCGTTTGGTTCATAAACCTGTTTGCACAAATCATCAACAAAATCTTCATGTTCTTTCAAGACAATTAATTTATCTGGAACAACGCTAATAATAATATACTCTTGACGATGATCAGGCAAATGATATGTAAAAGCCCATTCCTTTTGAAATGAAACAGAAGCAACTTTAAGCGCCTCCACCACCTCATCTTTATGCTCATAATCACTCATCTTTGCTGTTGCTATCAATAAATCCTTATACTGCTGTTCTGTCATAACATCCCCCTATAGCTTTATATATATCGCAATGCTATGAGCAATTTCTTTATCACTACTCATTATTGTGTCATTTCCTAACAAAATTCGATTTCTACCACTAATGATATCATATTTTTTATTTATAATCTAGGTCTTGTATCCACTCTCCGATCTCTTTTGGTGTGCTTTTGCAAAAATCCTGAATCCACATCTCATGGAGTTTAACTTCTGATTCTGTACTATCTATGTTTCCAACACGCCCACCTGTTTCCTGAAGTGCTTCCAGGCAATCCCATTCCTTTTGGAAGTCCCCAGCAAATTCCATCCATACTTTTATATGATATTCCTTAAAACCTAAATGGTAAATCAAGTAGGTCAACCTGTCAAAATCAGCTAACGGCATTTTTTCTTTTTTCAGCAATAACCTTTTATCATGCTCGCTGCATAAATATAAAAATGCAAGCTGTTCTATTTTTGCCTGCTCCATATATTTCTCCCTTCTCTTCTGTCCTTGTCTCACTTTTACAACCGATTCTACCTTGTCCAATCGTTAAAATCAATACAGATGGTGCAAAAAGTGAGACAAACCATCTGTTTACCAGAGAGGAAGAGATTTAAGATGCCAAAGCCAAGGACACAGTCTGGTGAGAAGAATCTGATTAGCCAGCGATTGATTGAACTTCGCAAGACCCACAATATGTCTCAGCGTGATCTTGCCTATAAACTCCAGTTAGCTGGTTACGATATGGATAAAAATGTAATCACCAGAATCGAAACAAACAAGCGTTATGTCACTGATCTTGAATTAAAAGCCATTGCTGAAATCTTTCAGGTTTCATACATATTTCTCATTGATGGCAAAGATGAATAGAAGTGACAAATGGGGAAGTGTCTTTCGTGCTTCCCCATTTTATCCGTCTCTTTTACAGATTCAGTAATTCCAGGATTTTCTGCATACCAGCCTGATACAAGGATTCCGCATATAGAATCCATCTCTCATTTACTTTCGTAACGTATGCATCTATCATTTTTCGTTTTTCTTTTTCAAGTCCCATTGCCTGAACCTGATCTTCATATTTTGATATTTTTTCGAGCATTTTCTGGTACACTGCATTTTCTTTCAGTTCATTTTCTACCTCATCAATCCAGGTATCCATTAGCAGTTCCAGTAATTTCTTTGTATCACTTTCGTCCTTTCCTGACACTGCTTTTTTGATTTTTCCAAGCATGGCACCATACGAAATCATCTGTGCCTGTCCCATATAGAAATGATATTCTTCTTCTATCATTTCCTTTCCGTTCTCCAGTTGGAAATATTGGTGCAGTGCCTGATGTTCGTCTGCTGTCAGACTGATTGACTGAGCCGCTTCCATAAATGTTTCTATCACTGGATACTTCTCTATAAGTTCCAGTATTTTCTTTTGCAGTCTCTGGTATTCCGCATTATGCTTTTTCAGATAGATACATACCTGTTCTCCTATCCGTATCCCCAGACATTGCTCGTTCCAGATGATATCTGGCTGTACTGACATATCGTTTTCTCCTTTCTGTGTCGTTTCCCTGTTCCAAGCACAAGACTATACCACACTTCCGGGAGAAAGCTATTCAGCAGATCTACTAAAATGACCGGGCGGATACTGTGCAACCTATCCTTTCTTTATAATAAAAAAGGCATGGAAGAATCTTATTCTTTCATACCTACTACTTATTTCTATATTCAACTGAATACACATTCTTTTCCATTATCTGTGTATCATGTACCTATTTTCCTCTAAAAGCAAACTGTATACACTCCATACACGCCTACCATCTATACCTCATTTTACATCTAAAATCAGAAGTTCGGGCCGATGCAGCAAGGCTCTTGCGATATCAATTCTTCTTCTCTGTCCGCCGGACAGTTTTCCGACCGGCCGGTTCAGATAATCTCCGAAATCAAAAATCTCCACTAGTTCCCGCAATCTTTTTTCAAACGCTTTTCCTGTTATTCCATAAAGCGCTGCTCTGTTTTTCAGATTTTCCCTGACGGTAAGTGGCTTGTCCAGCACACTGTCCTGAAATACCACGCCAAGCATTGTTCCAACTTTCCTTCCGATCTTATCCAGATCTGTGCCCTGGATCTGAACCGTTCCGCTGTCTTTGCGAAGCTGCCCGCAGATGATCGAAATCGTTGTGCTCTTCCCTGCCCCGTTCACACCAAGGAATGCAAAGAACTCTCCTTTTTTCACCTGAAAACTCAGATCATTGACTGCTTTTACATCACCAAAGCTTTTCTTTAAATGAGTGATTTTAATCATATCTGTTTCCATTACGCCTGCCCTCTCCTTTGATTTCTTTGCTGTTCCACATAAAAAATATCAGACAATTTCAATTGATACAAAACGTGATTTTTATATCCACATACCGATGTTTGTCCAAATACAGCTTCCCGAACATTCTGCACCCAGGATGCTTCCCTGTTGTGGCAATATACCATAACATGTTCTTCCTGCTTTGGATCAATCTGTTCCACCTCACATTTCATCCATCTCACCCCCAGTTATTCCTATTTCTTTTATATATGATTTTACAGCATTCGTCCAGTCTGCATGATGTAAAATGCAGAAATTCGCGGGTAAGATGCCAATTTCTGTTGTCTGCTCGTCTGGCGCATAGGAATTCATAAAAATAAGTGGAAAGCCATGTCAATGGACATGCAACTTTCCACTTATTCATTTTCATAAATTTTTTAATCCAGTGCTTCCTCTCCGTCATTACACGTGTCTACCTCATAACCTGCCTGGTGCAGACTTTTCGCAATCATATCACATAATTTCTTCTCATCTTCAACAACTAATAATCTCAATTTATTTTTCTCCATTTTCTTAACAGGAATTTTACACCCTCTATTGTACAATGCAAACATCGAAAGGTCAATAAACGGACTTTGAACATTGAAAGGAGTATTTTAATGAAATCTGAAAAAGCAACACAGATTCTTTTACTTGCAGCCGGTCTGGTGTTTTTCCTTGTCGGGATCTTCCGCGGAGAAGCAGCGGTTGTTCTTAGCAAGGCAATAAAATTATGTATGGAGTGTGTAGGAATTGGATAAGAAAATGAAATCAAACAAAAACTTTCTGGCCCGCTTCCGCGGATGGATTCAGGCAGCTGCTACACTGCTGACCAACATTCACATCCCGAATCTGTTTAAAGGGAAAATTTATCAGGGAAATGTAAAAACGATGTGCGTCCCGGGACTAAACTGTTACTCTTGTCCTGCCGCCACAGGTGCCTGTCCGATTGGAGCTTTTCAAGCCGTGGTCGGTTCTTCAAAATTCAAATTTACCTACTACATCACCGGATTTTTCATCCTGTTAGGTGTTCTGTTAGGGCGGTTTATCTGTGGATTTCTCTGTCCGTTTGGATGGTTCCAGGATCTGCTGCATAAGATTCCGGGCAAGAAACTTTCCACCGCAAAACTGAAGCCTCTGCGGTATCTGAAATATGTGATTCTGGTCGTCTTTGTTATACTACTTCCGGCATTTGTAACCAATTCACTTGGTATGGGAGATCCTTTCTTCTGCAAATACATTTGCCCACAAGGCGTACTTGAAGGCGCAATTCCACTGTCACTTGCCAACTCAGGAATCCGTGCCGCACTCGGACATTTATTTACATTTAAGTTCACAGTCCTTGCGCTTTTCATCATCCTGAGCATCTTGTTTTACCGTCCATTTTGTAAATGGATCTGCCCGCTGGGTGCTATTTACTCACTGTTTAACAAGGTATCTTTTCTTAAGATTCAGGTTGATCATGAGAAATGTGTTGGCTGCCAGAAATGTAGTCGTGTCTGTAAGATGGATGTCAATGTAGTAGACACACCAAACCATCCGGAGTGTATCCGATGCGGAGAATGTATGAAAGCCTGCCCGACTGATGCAATCTGCTATCATTACGGATTTTCAACTAAGAAACAGGCTGAAAATAAAAACTAATAAAACGTAATTTAAAGGAGATTTAAAATCATGAAAAACAAAACACTTAGAACAAACTCAATGAAATTAAAAAAGGTAATTGCTGCATCCCTTGCCATTTCTGTACTTTTTGCGTTTACAGGCTGCGGAAATTCCTCCTCAACAGACAATACAAACACAAAACAGGAATCTTCTTCCACAACAGAAACGGGCAGCGCAGACGAGCTGAACAAAAAACGGGATGACCTTTACCAGCAGGAAAACCAGCTTTTTGCTGATCACAAAGATGCATGGGACAAAGCCTTTGGTCTTATGAACAAGAACGCTGCCGGTGATGACAAGAGCGGAAACTATGCTGATACCCTCGCAAGCACAGTGGAATCTAACAAAGACTCTTTCTCTAAAGAAGAATATGAAACTCTGTGCAAAGACATCGAGACAATCCGCGGAATTGAAGAAGAAATTGCCAAGCTTGAGAAAGAGATTGCTGCATCCGATTCCTCTGACAGCTCTTCCTCCAAATCAAACGAATCCACAGCTGTATTCAAAGGTTTCAAAGGAAAAGATCTGGATGGAAACGATGTAGATGACAGTCTTTTCGCTAAAAATAAAGTTACAGTTGTAAATTTCTGGTTCAGTGGATGCAAGCCATGTGTCGGAGAGCTCTCTAAGCTGAATGAATTAAATGAGAAACTCAAAGAAATGGGTGGCGAAGTTGTTGGTATCAACATGGATACTTTAGACAACAATGAAGCCGGAATCAAAGAGGCAAAAGAAATCCTGAAAGCTCAGGGCGCTTCCTACAAGAACCTGACTTTCGATTCTAATTCAACAGTTGGAAACTATGCTGGAAAAGGAAACATCATGGCATTTCCTACAACCGTTCTTGTAGATAAAGACGGAAATATCGTTGGGGAACCTTTCATGGGTGGCATTGACGATCAGTCAAACTACGATCAGCTGATGAAGCAGATTCAGTCCGTACTGGACCAGAAATAATTACATAAATATCCTAGTTAGGGGGCAGTTACTGTTTGCAGTAACTGCTCCCTAACATTCAGCAGAATTTCACTGCACTACTCGATGCTCCTGAAATCAGTTCTGACTTACTTCCGGCAAAACGGGAACCTGTTTCAGTCACAAGAGATAAATAAGATTTCACTGAACATCTCACTTATTCTCTTCCAAATCTTCCCAAGGTTTCAGACCCATTTCCTCCCAGGTGACACCATACGGTGCACCTCCGGAGGTGTAACCGGCAATAAAGAAAAATCTGTCATCTTGCAAGATTTCTTCTTTAGCCAGATTATCACTTGTTTCTTTTTTCCGTCTTGCTCGCCTCTGCTGCTTCTTTTGTATCGCAACAGCTGCTTTTTCTTCTGGAGTTTTCTTATGTTTGCCATAAGTGTTTCCAGTGTAATTCCATTCTGAATGTCTCTCAGGATACGTTCTTCATAACTCTTTTGACGCTTTTCTACAATTTTATAACTTTCTTATAATATCTTTTATTTCACCAATTTATGAATTACTTTTATCAGTAATTCCACATCAACTGGCTTAGCAACATGTTCATCCATCCCTGCTGCTTTTGCTTTTATTCTGTCCTCCGTGAACGCATTTGCTGTCATTGCAATGATCGGTACCTCCTTTGCATCCTCTCTGTCCAGAGACCTGATCATCTTTGTGGCTTCATAACCATTCATTACAGGCATCATAATGTCCATAAGAATGACATCAAATTCACCAGGTTCACTTTTTCTGAACAGCTCAACCGCTTCCTGCCCATTCCACGCTTTAATCACGTCCGCGCCCTCATTCTGAAGCATAAATTCAGCGATTTCCATATTCAGCTCATTATCTTCCGCCAGAAGAATATGCAATCCCTTTATAGATTTTTCGGATACCTCCTTCTGTTCTTCACGTTTATCCGCATCCGGATCTATTTTAAATGGAACCCGGATCACAAATGTCGTCCCTACGCCTTTTTCACTTTCAAAAGTAATGGTTCCACCCATTTTCTCGACCAGCTTCCTTGCAATGGCCATTCCCAGTCCGGTTCCGACAAACTTTGTGCGGCTTCCTGTATGTTCCTGTGCAAATGGTTCAAAAATATGTTTCTGGAACTCCTCAGTCATTCCGATTCCTGTATCCCGGCAGATAAATTCCATTGTCGTCATTCCTGGCTGTTCGGATGGGATTTCCATGCAGCTAAGATAAATATGTCCATTTTCTCTGTTATATTTCACTGCATTGGACAGGATATTCATCATCACACGTTTTACATACCCCGGACTTCCAATAAGATCACGGTGTATGATTTCTTTTTTCTCCCATACAATCCGGATATTCTGTTCTGCAGCAATCTGTTCAATTACAACAAGCACTTCCTCAGAGATTTTGCTCAGATTAAATGGACTCTCTTCCAGAACAACTTCACCCGACTCCAGCTTACTCATGTCCAGAACATCATTTACCAGTTCCAGCAACAGATTGGATGCCGCTTTAACCTTTGTTCTGTATTCCTTCTGCTTCTCCATATCATCTGCATAATGGTCTGCCATATTGATCAAACCGTAGATTCCATTAATCGGAGTCCTGATATCGTGGCTCATACGATGAAGGAACTCTGTTTTTGCCTCATTGGCGGCTTCTGCCTTTTTTGCTGCTGTCAGAAGTTCTGCTTTATATTTTTCATCTTTTTCAAATTCTTGTTTCCGGTGCGCCAGATTGGTTCTGTATGTCCAGAACCAGAATATGCCGAACATCAGAAAATAAAGAAAAATAACACCTATAACACTTAATGGAAGATTACGAAACACTTCCGTATCCGGAAGATATGCGTAGATATAATAATCACGCTGTTTCAGCATGATTCCATAACATCCAATTCCTTCCTTCCTAAAATGATAGATATGCTGACTGTCTGTATGCTTTTTCATTGCCTGAACAACTTCGTTGTCGGCTGTATTCTGTCCCAACAGGCTCTCATTATTGCTGGCAACAACGATTCCGTCGTCTGCAACGATAATCGTTCCATCTTTCTGGATACTATAACCATTTAAAAGCCCCTGTATCGTCAGCGTATAGTTTCTGGCAAATTCAGGAGATGTGTAATAATAGATTGCAACGATACCCGGTGCATCTTTTCTGGCGCAGGCTGCAATGTCAATAAAGGATCCATCTTCCCTGGTAAACCGTTCCGAATAGCTTCTTTCTTCATATCCGGCAAAATCCATGATAATTTCTTTTTGCAGATACTCCGTAATCTCATTAGCCAGAGACTCATCCGTGCTGTATTCACAGTCCGTCTTTCCTTCTGCATCCAGTACAATGATACCATCCACCCATAGAGTCTGCAGGTTTTCCTTCAGGAAATCCCGGCTTAGCTGACCGCCGTTTTCTATTTCCATATCGATATTCGTACTCATCTGTCTGGCACTTTCAATCGCACGGAGAAGACTTTTGGATTCCGAAGATTCATTATAATGGGTGTAGGTGGAACACTGCACTTTGACATAATTTACAATCTCCACCATTCTTTTCTCTGCTTCCGCTTTCTCCGCATGAAAGAAATAAAACAGAGAAATTACAGCCACACAGATTCCAATCAGACCACCGAGCAGCTGGATTCGTTTTTCTTTTTTCTTTCTCTTAATATCCAAGATCCTCCACCTCCAGATACTTCTGGGGATCATCCAGATATTTTTCAATAATTTTCAGGGATGTGCCATCCTGGCGCATTTCTTCCAGTGTCTGATCCATCTGCTCACAGATTCCCCTGTCATCCTCTTTTGCAAAAGCAACTCCTATCCCCACAACCATCAAAGGTTCTTCAAGGATGCGGAAGCTTGTATCATAATCCTTCATATACTGGACAATAGATTCCTCATGTGCGGCGACTGCATCTACATATCCTTTCCCAAGAAATGTATAGATCAGCTCCCTGTGTCCCAGACTGATCAGATTGCCCAGCTTTGGGATTCTCTGATCCGTCCGGTTCAGAAAGATGCCTTCCGGTTTGGTTGTGGACTGAACAGCCAGGTTCTTTCCCGCCAGGTCACTCAGTTTATAGAGATCACTGTTCTCATTTACAGCGACCACCTGCCGGCTTGCTATATATGGTCCCGCCCAGCGGTAATCGTCAAGGCGTCCTTCCATGGAAAAGCAGCCCATGATACAGTCAATCTCTCCGCTCTCCACCAGTTCTTTTTTCTTCTCCCAGTTGATCTGGACAACCTCCACCTGATATCCCATTCTTTTGAAAGCTTCCGCAGCCAGTTCTACATCGATTCCCGTCGGTACACCATCCTCATTCAGATAATTGTATGGTGGATAGCTGTCGCTGCCGAGGGTAATAACAGGCTTTTCGGTTTTTTCTTTCGTGTTATCTGTGTTTTTACACCCCGCCAGGGTGACTGCTAAAATCCCTGCAAGCAGAATGCCTGCAATCACTCTTTTTCCTTTCATTTTCTGTCTATCCCTAACTCTCCTTTTTGATTCTTCTATGTCCGGTTACTTTCCATTCGTCACTGTACAGTGACCTGCGGTTCGGTACCCCCCCGCCTGATTTTATACTTCTTATCGTCTTTTCCAGCACCTTCATCTCAACCGGTTTTGAAACATGTGCATTCATACCGGCTGCCAGAGAATGCTGAATGTCCTCTGAGAATGCATTGGCAGTCATGGCAATGATCGGTATCGTCTTTGCCAGTTCATGGGAACTTCTGCGGATTGCCCTCGTCGCCTCATAGCCATTCATAACAGGCATCTGCACATCCATCAGGATCATGTCATAATCACCTGGAGCAGACTGCTCAAATGCCTTCAAAATCTCTTCACCATTTTCACAGATGGTACATTCCGCACCTTCAATCTTTAACAGTTCCGTCAGGATCTCTGCGTTCAACTCATTATCCTCTGCACACAGGAATTTCATTCCCTGCAGGATATTACCATCCTGCTCATCTGTTTCTTCTTGTGCCGCCAGAGCAGCTGTTCTATCCTCTGCAATTTTCAGATCCAAGAGAACCTCAAAACAGCTTCCCTGTCCCAATTCACTCTCCACATCAATGGTACCTCCCATTGCCTCAACCAGATTCTTAGTAATCGCCATTCCAAGTCCGGTTCCCTGTATTTTATTTGTAAGGGAACTTTCCGCACGGGTAAACGCATCAAAAATTGTATCCTTGAAATCTGCCGACATTCCCATACCATTATCGCTAACTAAGAAACGGTACTTTGCATAGACAGATGACTTTGTCTCACATTCTTCTACAAAGAACTGAATTTTCCCACCTTCCTGGGTATACTTCACTGCATTGGAAAGCAGGTTGCTGAAAATCTGCATCAGGTGAACCTGATCCCCATTCACCCACTCATGCTGAATATTTTCTTTTATGATTGTAAGGGTCTGCTGCTTTTCATATATTTGAGTATGAAATATAGTGTTAAGTTCCTGTACAAGATCCAGAATAGAAAAGTCAGAATATTTGAAGACTGTTTTTCCTGCCTCAATCTTGCTCATATCCAGAACGTCATTGATAATTCCCAACAGATGCTGTGATGAAATATCTATTTTATCTGCATACTCTATAACTTTTGCTTTATTACCTGCATCATGTCTGATCAAAGATGTGATACCAATGATTGCATTCATAGGTGTGCGAATATCATGTGACATATTAGACAGGAAATCCGTTTTCGCCTTATTTGCATTTTCAGCTGTCTGTAAAGCCTCTGTTGCAACGTTCTTTGCCTTTTTCAGTTTTTGATTGACTACTTCCATTTCCTTCATTGTTTGTAAATGAAGTTCATTATTTCTTTTTTCATATTCTGCTTTTTGATCTGCAAGACTAAGTCTGGAAATACTGTAGAATAATCCGGCAAAAAGTAAAAGTATAAAACCTGCCATGAGTATTGTTGTAAACAACACCGTTTTCTGGTAATCCATCAGCACATTGTCCACAACTCCCTTGGCCACAATGCACACCAAAATGGTGTTGTTGCTTTCTATCGGACAATACCCAAGATAATAAGGGTTCTGTTTTCCCAAAAGTGCAACTCCGGATTCTCTGTTATCAAACTTCTTTTTGAACAAATCAGCCTCTTCTTCTGTAATAGCCTGTTCCCCTTTTAAATGTTTTAACAAAGAATAATTACGCAGGTATTTATCTCCACTCTGGTTCGTATACGTAATATTTCCGTCATGATCCAGCATGAACAAATATGCTTTTCCATGATAACCTTTCAATTTTAACATGGAATCCAGTTTCGAATGATCATACACAGTTCCAATTGCCGTATAAGTTTCTCCATTGATCGTGTATTCCTGACATGGAATCGCAACCAGATAACCGTCTTTTTTCTTCTGATCATAATCAAGACGCACCAGTTTTCCAATATTGTATCCGTTCTTTAAGTCCAGCAGAAGTTTACTTGGCATATCAATCCGCATTTTTGTTCCACCTGCTGATATTGCCTGACCATTTTCCTGAAGGAATATAAGAGTACTTTCCGATTCTTTTTCCCATGCTTCAAAGAAATTTTTGTTCGTATCCGTTTCAAGAGACAGTTCCCTCTCATGAAGTAAGAATTCCTCAACCAACTGCAGCTGGCTGTAGTATCCACTCACCTGAAGATCATAGGTCTGCTGTATCTGTTCAACAACAGCTCCCATACTGCTTTTTCCATTTTCGCTGATATACTTATTAGACTTACTTATAAGATACTTGATACAAACTAAGCTTAAAAGAATCATAAGTAGTATAAGCAACAGCCTTGTTATTTTTTTTCTTTTATTTACCGCTTGTTCTATCTCCACTTTTACTGTTCAACCTCTATATAGTCTTCCGGTGCTGACGGCTGCTGTCCTTTTGACATTGCTTCGGTCCATGCACTTGATAATGTTGTATCTTTAAGCTTCTCAATCTCACATTTCGGATTTATTTTTTTCAAAACGGACATTGTAGTGTCTGTAAGAAGAATCGAGTATTCCTTTTCTTTATCTATTTTCTTATCATTAACTGTTAAGTCCTTTAACGAAAATCCACTTTCCTCTTGACTGACGATCATTTTCATACCAGATGCAATTGGTAATTCGTATTCATTGGTTACATAAAAATTCTCATCAGCTTCGGCGAGATAATTTTCCACGAGTTCACAAACCTGTTTACCATTTATTTTTGCAAAATATAATGCTGTATCTGAACTCTTCGCTGTCATCATGCCAACCCGGCTATTGGTGCATTCTCCTTTGTACATAGAAGAAGTAAAATAATAATATGGTGCCAGAGCCAGCTGTGCATCATTTTCTTCTCTGATCGTTGTTAAAATGGAAGATGCTGCATCACGGCCATTTCTATCGTTCAGTGAAATAGAATATTCATTTTCAAAATTCACCGTTGCTTTTTCTTCTGGATCTTTACGATTCATTACACTGCGAAAAGTATCATAAGCCTGTGTTTCATCCATTTCCCCTGACAGTAATCCGTGAACAGCCTCAAGACTTGCATCAAATGATTTTTGGGCGGAATATCGGATATAAACAGCATTATTATTAATTTCCTCTTCCAGTCCAGGCACATCCTGCATCATGGTTGGAACATCTGTATTCAATGAAATAACACCGCTTCCATCCGCAATCAGCTTTTGCCCCTCTTCTGAAATCATACAATCCAGCACATCCAGCGCAGTATCCAGTTTCTCCCGGTCTTTTTCCAGGTTTTTGTTAAATGCAATGTTTAAGGACGGAGTCATGTACACATAGGATTCATCCGATGTCTGCGAAAAGTAAGGAATACGGATCAGCTCCGCATCCATCTGTTTCTGCAGCTGCTGCATAACCGTCGGATGTCCATGAAACATTGCTGATTTTCCTTCGACAAACATCTGGGTTCCTGTATTGATGTCAATATTGATATCTTCTTTACCAAAGTGCGAGTCTTTAAGAAACTGACTGGTTTCTGAAAAAATACGTTTCCATAATGCATCATCAAACTTTACTTCATCCACTGCAGTCTCTGCACCGTTTCGCCATTCAATACCATCTAGACTTGTGAATTCACCGATTGCCGCAGCCTGAATTATTTCTTGATTTGACCAGTCTTCACCAAGATCCATGGAATACGGTTTTATGCCATTATCATAAAACTGCTGACATGCCTGTACATATTCCTCATAATTTTCTGGAATCTTTACGCCATACTGATCAAACAGTGTTTTGTTGGCAATGATCGTCTGCGGAATACCACAGATTGGCAGCCACTGGATTTCATCCTCCGCATTCTTATAATATTGCACCGCATAAGAATAATACTTGGAAACAACATCATAAGAAGCAAAATCCATAAGATAAGGCTGTAAGTCCTGTGCATCTGTTCCAGAAAATCGACGTACTGTTATAATATCCGGTAATTCATCATGTTCTTTAAAATAACTGTATAAATCGGTATCATTGTTACCTATAATAAATTCAATATCCTGATCTGGAAACTGTTCATGGATATAGGGTGCAATATTTTTCATCAAACGATTTTCCCACAGATAAACGGTAAGATGATCATCATTTATAGATACTTCTTTCTTTGACTGTCCACATCCAGACAAGACAGCAGATGCTACAAGTACACCTGACACCACTGCTATCAGACAACGTTTTGCCTTTTTCATACTTTTATTTTCCTCATTCTTTCCTGATAAAATCATTATTGTTACGTCTATGAAATAACACCGTAAAAAAGCACCGTCAGACAGACAGTGCATCTCATTTTATGCAACTGGCTGCCATTTTACAGGCCCTGTAGCTTTGCGTCCCAGACTTTCATCTGGTTTGCCAATTTCCTTATTATAGCTTTAATCTTATGCAAAAAACTGATTTTATTATACTTTAGTGTTCTACTATACACAAGAAAAAAATTAACATTTTAACGTTCAAAAACAAAAAAAGAACAGCCGATACATATACTCGAACTGTTCTCTTACTTCCGAAGTCCACGCAGCATTGACATTACTGTTTCCTGCTCATTTGTACTCAGATCATTCCATATCCCTAGAACTTCTTTCTGTTTTTCTGTCAGATTCTCTGAATTATCTTCTCAAAAAAACTGCGATAATGTCACGCCCAAAGCTACACATATTTTTTCAAGTGTGATCAGCGACGGCAGGTTTTCCTGCTCTGGTTCATATGGTACTTACAATTCCACGTTGTATGTGATAAACTATTATTGTCCATTTAGACTACCTTTACAATCCTTTTTACAGCAAGTATACTTATTATATCGAAAAAATAATATGAAAATATCTGCAGAAATTATTAAGATATTGCCAAAACATAGAAAACAAATCACGGAGATAACAGAAACCACACTTCCCATCAGACAGATCGTCCTGCAGACCGGCTTCAGCCAGCAGTCCTATTTGGGAAAATGTTTCCGTGAAAAAATGAACTGCTCCCCACGGGAATACCGCAAGAACAGAACCGAATGCCGCTTTGTATAAAATGGCATCCGGTTCTGTTCTTTTTATTTCGCTGCGGCACTTGCCCAAAACGCTCTGTTTCTTCCCGCAACCCATTTATTTTCTTTCACACAGTAGCTTCCTCTTAAACGAATATCTTCTGAAGAACTTCCGACCTCTACTGCATATCGTCCTTTTTCCACTTTCCAGTGCATATCAATGTCCAGAAAAGCCATTTGATTCGTTTTCACCTCAAAGCATACCGTTTTCTTTTCGCCCTTTCGCAGGTGAATGCGCTTAAAACCTGCCAGTTCTTTTACTGGTCTTGTCAGGCTGGCATATTCATCTCGTAAATAAAGCTGGACAACCTCATCTCCTTCACAGCTTCCCGTGTTCTCAACAGCGCAGGAGATCTGAACCGTATCTGCTGCCTTTTCATTTCCCATCGAGATATGTAAATCCGAATATGTAAATGTTGTATACGACAGTCCGTATCCAAAATAATATCTCGGTCTGTGCGGCATATTCACATAATTGGCAAAACCGATACTGCCGCTCTGATCCCAGGAGGAACCATATGGATGATTGTAATAAACCGGAAGCTGTCCCACTCCATAAGCAACGGTAACCGGAAGTTTTCCTCCCGGATTATATATTCCGGTTAAAATATCAACTACTGCTTCTGCTCCTGTTTCTGATGGACTCCATGCTTCCAGAATAGCATCTAAATATTCCTCTGCAGCATCACTGGAAATCGGTCTTCCATCAAAGTGAACGCCAACCAATGGTTTTCCAAGCTGCGCAGCCTTGCGAATAAATGCATCCTGACATTTTGGAAGGTTAATATCAGTACTGTCAATTCCTTCTCCCATTGATGCCATGGAACACGTTCCGTGCTTACCGCCAAGCGTCAGTATCACAATGTCTGCCTGCTTTGCTGCCTGCAGCGCTTCTTCAAAATGACTTTCGTCGTTTCCTGCAATCGGATAGCCATATGCATATAAAATCTCACTTTCCGGAAAGCGGATTTGGAATTCTTCATACAGATTTCTGCATTGCGGTTTCTGTCTTTTCAGGATCTGATCAAACTGCTCTGTCTCATCAGACTGAATATTGGTTCCCGGAACCGTAATAATCTCATCTGCATCTGCCTGTACAACTCCGCTTACACCTGCAATAGAATTGGCAATCGCATAGGTAGACTCCATCATACACATATGTGTGTATCCACCAAACATTTTTCTGGCATACCCGGCATGCGGTCCGATCACCGCGATTTTTTTCCCTTTTGCCGCAATCGGCAATACGCCGTCATTTTTCAGCAGTACCATGGATTCTCTGGCCGACCGCAGGGAAGTGTTCCTGTCTGCTTCCTGCATTACAAGAGCATGAAGCTCTTTTCCTTCCAGCGCATAGGGATTTTCAAATAAGCCCATTCTGAATTTTCCCTCCAGAACCCGCAAAACCGCTGTATCCAAAATATGGATATCCAGTTTTCCACTTGAAAACATCTCTTTTAATTTCTCATTATAGCCAGTACAGGACGGCATCTCGATATCCATTCCCGCATGAAGACACATCGCACCGGCTTCTTCAAATGTTTCTCCAATATGATGTACACTATGCGCATTTCCCACTGCACCGTAATCGCTGATGCACATGCCGTCAAATCCCATTTTTTCCCGAAGCAGTTTCGTAAGCATGTTATGAGAAGCAGATACATCTTCTCCATTCACAGCGCAATAACAAGGCATAATACCTTTCAGATCTGACTCTGTGATTGCTGCCTGGAAAGGTTTTGCAAACACTTCTTCTAAAAGTCGCGTCGGCGTTTCGCTGTGTGTTCCATGAATTCCACCCTGCGAATTATGAAAAGCCACAAAATGTTTTGCCACACTTTCTGCTTTTCTTGAAGCAACTGTATTCTTTTGTATTCCTTTCGTATACGCTGCCCCCATCGCACTTACAAGGGAAGCATCTTCTCCATAACTTTCTCCAAAACGGCCCATACGCGGATCTCTTGCCACATCCAGAACCGGTGCCAGTATATGGGTAATACCACAGGCCGTTTCCTGTCTGCTCACAATTTCTGCAATCTGTTCTTCCAGCTTGGGATCAAAGCTTGCTCCCCTGCCAATCCCAGACGGAAAACTGGTGGAGTCCTGAATGAAGGCCCCGCACAATCCTTCCATATGAAAGATTGCCGGTATTCGATGGGCACTGTTTTCCATCACAATCTTCTGCACTTTTCTCTGCCATGCAGCCACTTCATCAAGTGTCTCCATCCTGCGCATTTCCAGCGTGCTTACTTCTCCCATTCCGTATTTTGTCTCCTGCTGAATTTTTTCAAAGTTATAGGCATCCTGATCAAAAGGAAAAACACAGTTAATCTGTGCCATCTTTTCATCAAGGCTCATTTCTTTGAGCAGAAGAGAGGCTCTTTCTTTGGCACCCAGTGTATGATCCCTATATGATTTCATTTAAATACGCTCCCCTTTCTCAAATAACTTCAGAACATGTAACAATCTTGCAACACTCCTTTCCAGATCTTTTCTGGTAATCCGTCTCTCCTGATAGGCCTGCAAAATCTGCCGGATCACCGGCGGGCCACCCGGCATCACAATATCATTTCCCGCTGCCACAGCATCGCCGCCATCTGCGACAATATCCATATCGCCCCAGTCAGTAACGACAACACCATCAAAGTTCCATTCTTCCCGTAAAATATGCGTACACAAATCTCGATTTCCAGCTGCAAGAACCCCATTAATTTTATTAAACGATGTCATAATAAAGGATACTCCGGCATCTCGAACCAACATTTCAAAAGGTTTCAGATAAAGTTCCCGCAATGCACGTTCCGTAAGGATGGAATCTACCGCATCGTACCGCTTCTTCGCACTTCCTCTTCGATACGTTTCCTGTTCATTCACGGCAAAATGTTTGGGGCAGACGCGGACAGGATGATTTTCCTGAACGCCCTTTGTAATCTGGACCGCACAGATTCCGGTCAGATAAGGATCCTCCGAAAAATATTCAAAATTTCGCCCGCAAAGCGGATTCCGGTGCAGATTGACTGCTGGTGCCAGCCATACGTCAACCGCTTTCTTTTCGCACTCTGCGCCAACCGCATTTCCAAACGCTTCCCACAGTTCTTTATTGAATGCGCAGGAAATCAGCATAGCCGTTGGCCAGGCCCCCGTTCCCACACCTGCCGGTCCATCTTTATAAAAAATGGAATGAATACCTTTTTCTGGCATAGCCGGGGAGACATATCCTTTTGCTCCGACTGGATGATCGTTTTTGGTCAGTGGATTTCCCTGACCATCCAATATAGTTTCCGGCTGTTCCTGTTTGCTGAACGCTGCAAATGGAATTCCAGGTCCATACCCCACACACAATGCAGCCAGCTGTTCGATACTGAAATTTTTTACTTGTTCCATTTCATCCCGTAAAAGATCATATCTTTCCTGCTCTTTTAAACCATCGGTCTCTTCTTTTTTCTTTTCATGCATTCGGACCTTTTTTCGTCCTTCTCTTGCAGATAGTACCTGCAAATGCTCTACATTGCAGTTTTGCACGCAAAGACGATTCACACATTTTTTAATTACGTAATCTTCTCTTATCTGGATTTCTCCTGCAAAAATTGTCTCACGGGATGAATTTCCGATAAAAAACTGATATTTTCCCTTTTCCAGGATATATGATGCAGATGTCTCAACATATCCTGCCAGATCCTGCATGGATATTCGGATCGAAATATTCTGTTTCTCCCCCGGAGCAAGAAGTCTCGTTTTTGCAAAGCCTTTTAATTCTTTTTCCGGTTTTTCCGACTCTGTACCAGAGCAGGACAAATAAAGCTGTATCGTTTCTTTTCCTGCATAATTTCCGGAATTTGTTACCTCCGTAATAAATTCCACCTCTTCTTTTTCCTGTTTCATCTCTTTCGGAAGAATCGTAAACGATGTGTAAGACATTCCATATCCAAAGGGGTACAATACCTGTTTCCGAAAAGTATCAAAATAGCGATACCCCAGATAAATGTCTTCCTGATACACCGTTACCGGGCTTTTCGTATATCCTGTACTTCCATTTGCCTTTGCATCCAGTCCATAATTTTCGTAAGTTAAAATTTCATCTTCCTGTTCTTTATTCCAGGTGAAATTTTCTGCTGTCGGGTAGTCTTTGAAAGACTCTGCCATGGAAAAACTTAATTTGCCAGATGGATTCACAGCCCCCGTCAGAATATCAGCTAATGCTCCGCAGCCTTCTTCGCCCGGAATTCCCAGAAACACCACGGCCTTAATTGCGGAATAGGCGTTCACCCACTGCATATCGATCATTCCATTAATATTCAGTACAACGATCACATGTGGAAAAACACAGCACACCTGTTCCAGCAGTTCTTTTTCGGATTCGGTAAGTTCATAATCACCTTTGATGTGCCTGTCACATTCTTCCCCACCAGCATTCCTTCCCAGCACAAAAACAGCGGTATCGGTAAACTCCCTGGCTTTCTGCATCAGCTGCTCCGGAATGTGATACTCTGTCCACATCGGCTGATATTTTCCAAAGATCTCATACATAAAACCACAGTTCATATTTTCTACATTTGTGATATCAATACCGTCAATCACAAACTTTTCCGATTCGTTTTTTTGATGGCTGGTATAAAATTGTTTTAACCCTGCTTCTGCACAGATTCCTCTTTTTTCACATTCACATAAGAGATTCTTGTTTGCAAGGGATTTGGATGCTCCCGAACCGTTTCCCGAAAAAATGGTTTCTATCTGTGCCCGTCCCAAAAAAGCCACCTTTTTTTCTTTTAATGGCAAGATCTGCTCTTCATTTTTCAAAAGAACAATTGATTCTTCCACAAGTTCCTGAAAAATACTTTTTTTCATCTCTTTTCCTTTCTTTCTGCTGATGTCTTCATAAACAAGCCTCTTTTGTCTATTTACGCAATATAACATGGACTTCATGCATTTTTCCATCCTTGAAATCAGGCAGCACAAACCCATCTGCTTTGTCGGACATATCGCAAACTGCTCCGTCTGTCTTAATTTCAAGCACTCCTTTTTCCAGATGATCTGGATTTTCGATGATTACATGATAATCAGCACCTCGAAAATGTCTGGTCACTTCTGCCTTTTCCCATTCTTTCGGCAGACACGGATCGATCCGCAGTCCATCGTAATCCCGTTTGATTCCGAGAATTCCTTCGTACAATCCCATCATGCACCACGCAGAAGTTCCCGTTGTCCAGGACTGGTAGGATCTTCCATAATATCCGGGATTAGTAGAATAACAGTTTGTAAAAACATATGGTTCTGCTCCGGATTGCATGGATGGATTTTTATCACTGTCCGGCATAATTTTTTTCAGTGTTTCGAATGCTTTGCTTCCTCTCCCCACCTTGCAGTCCATCAGAATTTTAAACCCTGTAGCATGACAGTATACACCACCATTTTCAAACAATCCTGGCAGCATGCCGGACATTCTCCCTACATTGGGCGAATACTTCTGATACGGCGGAAGATTTAACGGAAATCCAAAATCATGCTCCATGGAATCCACTGCTTTTAATATCGTTGGTAATTTCTCTGCATCTGCAACATCTCCTAAAACAGCCCATGTCTGCGCGTTCAGATAAATTTTGCTTCCTTCGCTGTTTTTGGAACCAATATTCTCCACATCACTTAACGCCCGCATGTACCACGCTCCATCCCATGCATATGCATTAATGCTGTTTCGTAAGATACGATATTCCTCTGCTATTTTTCCGGCATATACCTGATCGCCTTTTTTCTTCAGTAATGCTTCTAATTCCTTCAATGCCAGGCAGAACTGATGGGAAAGCATTACGGATTCCGCATATTCATCCGTTGTAACATTGAGTGCATCATTCCAGTCCGCAAAATAAATCCGTACCAGTCCATGCTTTCCTTTATCCTGCAGCAATCGATTCACAGCCGCTTTCACATGATCCAGAACAGCCGCCTTCCCTCCATCCTGCCATTCAATCTCCAGATCCAGGATAGAAAAGTCTCCCGTTTCTTTTATCAGCTGGCAGACAGCCCATATGATCCAGAACGGCTGATCGGAATACCGGGTATCATCATAAGGATACCACGTAAGAACTCCATGACCATCCCGAAACTGATGGCGAAGACATTCCAGAATCTCTTTTTTTGCTGTTTCCTGCCGATAGTTTAACAGGCCAACTGCAATCTGAAGATTATCGCGGACTCCTTTTTTCCCGACAATGCAAAAATCCACCTGTTTTTTCACCCAGTTATTCATCATGTGATTGATTTTTTCATCCGGCGTTTCCACGGTCAGCGAACGATATTTTTCCAGATAATGCGTTTCTGCTTTTTCAAGTTCCTTTTCCACAACTGCAGAATTGGAAAACTTTTCCGATACCGCCCTTGCCTCTTCAAGTGATTCACTGATTCCAAATACAAACTGTAATTCTTTTTCTTCTCCTGGCTGTAGCACAATTTTATGCTGCAGCACACCGCCCAGAATAAAAAGGGCCGCTTTGGAATTTGTACAGTCTTTTCCCTTTACGACAATGTCCGGTCTCTGGAAGAGCGCGCTTGCTGATGCATCCAGCCTTGTTATGGTACTGGTTGTCCCGCAAAATGCTTCCAGATTTCCATCATATGCGTATGCCGGCTCTGATGCTGCCAGAAATGCGTTGTATCTTTTGTGCGGTGCGAAAGGATGTGCGGATCTGCAATATACACCCTTTAACTTTTCATCATAATCTGTTTCCATACAACGATACATTTCATAATATCGCGGATAAGAAAAGCCCTCCAGATAAAAGCTGACTGCTGAAAATATGCTGAGATGGCGCTGTCTTTCCCCTGTATTTTTTATTTTCAAAGTCCACACTTCCTGGTATCCGTCTTCCGGTACAAACAGCCGCCAGGAACTTGCAATATTCTGATAAGAAGACTGGATTCTGGAAGATCCAATGCTGTGTACGCACTGATAATTTTCTACTTCCGTATTTAATGGACCTTCGCCGATATTCCAGCATTCTTTGCTTTTCTCGTCTCTTAGATAGATATATCTTGCATCGTCCTGATTCATCATACACATATCTGCTTTTTCACTGAGGTAATAGCTGCGCCCATGTCCTGTCTGGGAAATCTGCGCACAGTAATGATTTTCATTCCACAGATAATTATACCAGTATCTTGGTGTTCTGGTTTCTGTTATAATGCAGGAATTTCCATCTTCTGAAAATGTATAAGGTTTCTTTTTTTCATTGCATAATGTATCGCTCATTTTCAATTCTCCTTATTTTTAACCTACAGAGCCTGCCACTGGCAGTTTCTGTAAATTGAATGACAACTGCAAAGTCGGTACAGTCTTTCCTGTACCGACCTTGTAGTTTCTCCGTTTATTTTTTCTCTTTTCTCGCAAGTACTTCTTCCCGCATCTTTGGTAATTTTTCTTCCAGATCAAATCTGGTAAAAATCAGGAACATAGCCAGGTTTGCAACCAGCGGAAGATAGTTGGAAAATCCATAAATCGAATATCGCATGGAAGCAGTTGCACTTTCCAGAGATGCCTGATATCCGCCAATGGCAAGAAATGCGGATAAGATAACAGATCCAAGGCCGCTTCCCACTTTACTTCCAAATCCTATGGCTCCGCCCGACATTGCAACTAATTTCTTTCCATATTTCCATTCGTTATAATCTACCGTCATTGCTGTTAATACGCCGTACAGACACATCAGTGGAATCTGGATAAAGCTCGCCACAAGGCTGGTTGCTGCATAAACCATAAAGTTTTCCGGAATAAAGCAGCGGATCAGGGATGGAATGGCAGCTCCCATTAACCCAAGCTGAATTGTTTTTGTAACACCCAGCTTCGAAATGATCGGCTTGGAAACCACAAATCCGATTACCGTTGCCAGCATACCTGCCGCTCCTATGACTGCAACAAGATTATCGTTGCCAAAAATCCATTTTGCATAGTATGTACCCGAGGCTGCTGCCACTGCAGCGGTAATATTGGTAATCAAATTGAACAGAAGGACGATCACCCAGTATTTATTCTGCAATAACATTTTTATAGCATCTTTAAATGGAACTGCTTCCTCTTCTTCTGTTTCTGCCGGTGCTGTTTCTGATGCGTTTTCCGATTCGCTTTCATAATCCGAAGCAAATTTTGCTTTTCTTCCATTGTTGTAGCAGATCAGGAAAAGTAATAAAACGCCAAGTGCAAGCGCAACACCATATTTGATCCATGCACTCTGTGTACCACCCAGCATATTGGTTACCGGAATTGTGATAATAGCAATGATTGTTCCGGCACCGTAGTTTCCGACTGCACGGAACAGCCCCATATTGCTTCGCTCACTCTGGCTGTGGGTACGCACAATCATAACCGCTGAAAACGGTGTGGCAATCATAGTATAAATAACTGCTGTTAAAAGAAGATTGGTAACCAGTACATAAATCAATGCCGCTGTCTGTCCTGCCTGAATCGGGACCGTAAACATCATAATGATGATGACTGCTGCAGGAATCGCCATTTTCAGCATCCAGGAGTAATATTTCTTATTCCCACCTTTGGAGTGGTCAATCATATTTCCCACCAGAACGTCCGTCAGTGCATCTATAATCTTAGCGATCATCATCGCAATTCCGACTCCGCCTACCGCCATGCCGACTTTATCTGTATAAAAGTAAGTAAGCTGGCCAACCAGATTGGCCATCACGCCTAATGCTAACTGACCTCCCATATCAGCCATATAATCTGTTTTTCTCATAACTCTTCTTGCCCCGTCTGCATCATAGAGGACTTTTTGTTTCTTTTTTCCCATATCTTTTTCTCCCATCGTTTTTTACAGCCGCTGTTTTATACTTGTATTCTATCAAGTATTTTGTTTCTTTTATTACATATAGCAATTTAATATTATATATTTGGGCATTCTTTTTTTATTTTTAAATTATATTGAACACTTGGAAGATTGCCTGACAAAAGAAAACATACTCCTTTTTCTGTCTCTTTTCCTTCTATTCTTCCAATTTCATTTCCCGTCGGATCTAATGCTGTAAGAACGGCCTCCTTAGCTTTTACGTAGATTCTTCCTTCCAGCGTTTCGGCATATAATTTTCCCTGAAAGTGTACTGCTGTAAACGGAAAGCCCATCATCTGTGCACCTTCCTGATACGTTGTCTTGTCCATTCCCGTTGTTCCCATCGCAGTGATCACAAATTCCTCTGCCTGCTCCAGTTTTTCCTTTCCCACTGGAAGAAGTGCCAGCGTAATCCGCTCATTTTCTGACTGGATCTCAATTTTTTCAGACAGCCGCAGACTTTCTGCTGGGCTTCCACTGAAATATCCGCAATACGGTGTATGAATTGCGAACCGGGCATGTGCCGGATCAAACACCAGCTCTTTTGTATCAGAAATCAGTTTTCCATCTACCAGACCACATTCCTCCGAAAGTATCTTCCATTCTTTCATTGCCCGGTCAAGAATTGCAGCAAATTCACGATAATCTCCTGTGCCTGCGATTTTCTGAATTTCATCAAAGACAAGTGCCTGTGCTCCCAGATACACGCCTTCTCGTATCTCTTCTGCATTCTTTGCTGCCTGTTTCAGCCTGTTGTGGTCTTTATATTTCCGCCATGCGTCACGATACGGTGACCATGCATAATACACACCGTGTTCTGCCTCCGAGAGATCTGCCCCATTCAAAAATCCTGCGTTCACTGCAACAGCCGCGTCTCCCTGATAGGTATCCCCTCCGTCCAGGAATACATTTCGCATACATGTGATGTAAGGTAAAAAAGTAGTTGGCATTGCGTGCATTTTCGGCAGTGTTTTCAAATCGTTCTGTGTATATACGACATCTACACGGTTTTTAGCCGCCGATACCAGCCCTTTGAGAAATACAGATGCCATAAATCCCCACTGACAGATAACCGCCGGATCATTATATACATCAAAAACACTCCAGATTTCATCGTCCGGCTGATCGTCCGCCTTTTCCGACGTATGATAATTGTATAAAATCAGTCCGTCCCAGTCGTTCAAGCATGCATAGGCAACCGTGTGCACATATGCTGTCGAATGGAAAGGATGTTCCCCATATTCGTTCCACTCACTGAGCATGAAAGGTTTTCCTTTTACAATGGCAACGGAAGCAAGATTTAAAAGTGTTGTTGCCATAGAACCAACTCCTGTCTGCATGGTCAGCGGGTTCGTTGACACATATTCGGCCGGCCCTGCAACCAGATAGGTATTTGCCTCCTGGATCGGAAGCAGCGGGTGATTAAAATAGCTGTTATTTTCCATAAAATCCCCGTCGGTATGGCCATATACATCCGCTGCACCGGCAACCAGATTGCTTGTCACGATCGGAACTTTTACTCCAAGGGAATGAAGATAATCTTTCATATCCTGATAAAAATTACGATTCATCGTAATGCCAAATTCCATAAAATCAGCATAGCGGGCCGGACTTTCATTTTCTTCCCATTTTCCCAAAGGGTCGCATTCCGGCTGATAGAAATTACCTGCGGCTCCCTGCACAGTTCCTTTCTCCGGATCTTCTTCCTCGCCAAGCGCACATTTTCCTTCAAACGTCCATGCTTCTTTCAGACGCTCTCTTGTTCCATATTTCATCAAGAGGAAGCTGTTAAAACGATTTTGTACCTCATCCCGATATGGCTGCATCTCTTCCCGCTGATCTGTGTCCATCGTTCCTTTAATCGCAGAATCTTCATTATTGATCTGAACCGTGATCACCGCCGGATCGTCAATCAGTGCAAGACCTGTATAAGGATTCACATGACAGAGAATCTTTCTGGCATATTCTTTTTGCAGCTCTATCATCCGTTTATTGTACATGGGAAAACGTTTGATGCAGCTTCCCGCATTCCCCGGGTAATCCAGTCCATCTCCTTCTACAAAATCTCTTGCAACGATAAGATCAATGTGAAGGTAAATACCCCGCTCTTTCAATTTTGCGACAAAATAGTCAAATCGATCCAGACCTTCCAGGTGAAATTCTCTCCCGTTTCCTTTTTCATAATCTAAAAGTGGAGCTTCTTTACAGCTGGACCAGCTGCGCGGTTCCTCGCCGATTGGGGCATCTGCTGCATGGAGCCGAATCACATTCACGCCCAGGCTCGCAAAACGTTCCGCCAGTTTCTCTGCGGTTTCATGATCCGGGGTATTTGATCTTGCAGCCACATTAAACCCAAGAAATTTTGCCCTTACACCATCTTCAAAATAAAAATGGCCATTCCTTGTCGTTACAAATCCATGTTTTCCAGCTGGTGCATCCAAAAGATAAGAATAATCGAGAACACCTTTATTTGGATTCGTTTTATTAATTTTAATCGGTTGTCTCATACGTATGATCCGCCTTTCCTTTTTTCTAATCGCACTTTATCAAAAATGAAAGAAAAGATATTACATAAAAACATACAAAATTATATGTTTTCGTATTGTTATTTTTCTTTTTCCATTTTATACTTTAAATTTGGAAGTGAAGGAATCGTGAATTGCTTTGCAGAAACTTTCAAACGAAAATTTGATCCACTGCATCCCACAGATACCAGGAGAATATCATATGAATTATGTTACTTTTTGTAAAAATTACTATGCCGTTACAGGAATTCCTACGAATCTAATTACTGAAGCAGGAGCTATTTACTCTGCTTTATCAGAACAGCTCCACATCTCAACAGAGAGCCCTTATCCGCTTTATCCATCCGATTATAATCCCGAATTTCGTTTTGCATCTCCCGACATTGTATATGGCTCTGTCCAAATTGAAGCTACTGGTGAATATATCATCTTAGGCCCGGTTTTTTCCGTTCCTGTGACAGATGAGCTCGTCCGCAGTTATATGCATGACTCTGCCACGCCCCTGAAGTACAAGGAAGTAATCGCTGAGGCTCTCGCCTCCATTCCCCGGTTATCACATATCCAATTTTGTCAGCATCTTGTTTTCCTGCATCAATGTGTGAACCACAAGGAAATCAGTGTGTTGAAATTATTGGGACAGCGTGCACCCCAGCAATTGCGGCAGAGCCAGCAGCATTTGAAATCCATTACAGAAAATATGGAAAATAAAAAGATGCATAACACTTACCAGTTTGAATGCGAACTTTTTCAGTTTGTTCAAAACGGAAATGTAAATGCTTTGCAGAATTTTTTGAAGAATAATACATTACAATTAGAAGAAGGCAGACTTGCAAAAACCCCGATTCGCCATGCCAAAAATCTTTTTATCGTGACAGCAATCAAAACCGCTGTTCTTGGTGCCATTCCGGGAGGAGTAGATATTGAAAAAACATATCAGCTTCTGGATCTTTATATTCAGGAATGCGAGGCACTGCAGTCACTGGAAAAAATCCAGGCACTGCAATACTCCATGATTCTGGATTTTTGTCAGCAGGCAGGTGAAACCAAAATCCCTGCTGGAATCTCAAGAGAAGTTTATACCTGTATGAATTTTATCCGTACACATACAAATGAATCCATCTCTGTGAATGATGTCGCGGATTCCATTCAGAAAAGTACTTCCTACACGATGAAAAAATTCAAAACTGAGCTCGGCTTTACCATAGGTGCTTTCATTACAAGATGTAAATTAGAAGAAGCTAAAATGCTTTTAACCTACAGTACAAAAAGTCTGGCTGAAATCAGCAGTTATCTCTGCTTTTCCAGCCAGCCTCATTTTCAGAGTTTATTCAAAAAACAGTATCATATGACTCCTTTAGAATACCGGAAAAAATCCGGTGTAATGGATACTATACGGCTTTAGTTTATCCTTTCCAGAGTCCCATTACAAAAAACTCACCTGCCGTTTTATCTTTTGTATGAAAACAGCAGATGAGGTTTTTGCTAAGAATGAACATCAGTGCAGATGATAAACCAGTTTCACAAACGCCGGATCATCATGGTTTACAATTTCACTGTGTCCGAGATCTTTGTAAAACAGAACATAAAAAAAGCTTTCAATCCTTGTTTCAATCCCTCTGAGTTCATCATACAATCTGTCGTTTCACCCCTTATTTTCTGACATTTCTGTGGAAATATACTTTTTTCTTCCTCCTTCATTGCGAATCTTTCCGGGAAATGCTATAATAGCCAAAGTTGAAAGCGCGAAATCCGAAGCATTTGCAAGCTGCTCCGGAAAAAAAGACCATCCCCCGGACAAAAAGAGAGGGGATATGTCCATCCTACTGGACATAAGAAAGGAGTTATTCTATGCCTTATGATGACGTACAAAAATTTTCAGAGGCAGCCGTAAACAAAGCAAAGCTGCTGAAAGAACACCCGGGGAAATACTTTCTCCGTGCAGTCATGGCCGGTTTCTTTATCGTGGTTGCCATGATTTTCTCCAACGTGGTAGGCAATACGTTCCAGAGTACAGATCCTGCCTGGGGAAAACTGCTTGGCGGTATTGTGTTTGCCATTGCGGTTCTGCTGATCGTTTTTATCGGTGCAGAGCTTTTCACCGGAAACAATCTTGTTATGGCATTTGGGGCCTATGACAAAAAAGTCTCCTGGGCACAGGTTGGAAAAGTATGGCTGGTAAGCTACATCGGAAACTTTGTCGGATGCCTGATTCTCTCCGTAATTTTCGTACTGGCAGGTGCTTCCGGTACTGCCGATTATTACGCAGGATTTATTGGAAATAAACTTTCCATTCCTGCCGGAGAAATGTTTTTCCGTGCCATTCTCTGCAACTTCTTCGTCTGCCTCGCCGTTGCCTGCGGCATGAAATGCAAAAATGAAGTTGCCAAATTTTTCATGATTATACTTTGCATCGCCGGATTCGTTGTTGCCGGTTTTGAACACTGCGTTGCCAATATGGCCACCTTTGTTACCGCTGCACTTCTGGTCCCAGGCGGCATTTCTCTGACTGCCGCATTGAAAAGTATGGTCATTGTAACTATAGGAAACGCAATAGGAGGCGGTGTGCTCCTTGCCTGGCCGCTTCGAATGATGAGTGCAGATAAATGACAAAATCTTTATACATTGCGGAAAAACCGAGCGTTGCTCAGGAGTTCGCAAAAGCGTTAAAACAGAATATGCAGCGCAGGGATGGATACTTAGAGTCGGATCAGTCCGTCGTAACCTGGTGCGTCGGTCACCTGGTTACGATGAGCTATCCGGAAAAATATGATCCTGCGTTAAAAAGGTGGAGTCTCGAGACCCTGCCTTTTTTGCCTGAAAACTTCAAATATGAAGTTATCCCGGAAGTAAAAAAGCAGTTCACCATTGTGAGTAACCTGCTCCACCGGGAGGATATTGAAACCATTTATGTCTGTACCGACTCCGGGCGGGAGGGAGAATACATCTATCGTCTCGTCGCGCAGATGGCCGGTATCAAAGACAAGAAACAGAAGCGTGTCTGGATCGACTCGCAGACAGAAGAAGAAATCCTGCGCGGTATCTGCGAAGCGAAGGACGAAAGTGAATACGACAATCTTTCGGCATCCGCTTATCTCCGCGCCAAAGAAGATTACCTGATGGGCATTAATTTTTCCCGTCTTCTCTCGCTCAAATACGGAAGCGCTGTCGCATCGTATCTCGGCACTAAATATCAGTCAATTTCCGTCGGCCGTGTTATGACATGTGTGCTCGGCATGGTCGTACGCCGGGAGCGCGAAATCCGCAGCTTTGTGAAAACACCATTCTACCGTGTCATCGCCGGTCTTTCCTTAAATGGACGCAATTTTGAGGGGGAATGGCGCGCCGTAAAAGGCAGCCGCTACTTCAACTCTCCGCTTCTCTATAAGGAGAACGGCTTCCAGAAAAAAGAGGACGCACAGAAACTGATCGAGGAATTAAGCATGCAGAATCCTCTGATCCCGCATGTCCTGAAAATGGAGCGAAAAAAGGAAAATAAAAATGCGCCACTGCTTTACAACCTTGCGGAGCTGCAAAATGACTGTGCCCGCTTTTTCAAAATCAGTCCGGATGAAACGCTGAAAGTTGTTCAGGAGCTTTACGAGAAAAAGCTGGTTACCTATCCGCGAACCGATGCCCGTGTGCTTTCTTCTGCCGTTGCCAGGGAAATCAGCAAAAACCTGCGCGGCCTGCAGCAGTACGGTATCTGCAGCGGCCTTGCAAATGAAATTTTGCAGGGTGAAAGCTGGAAAAAGATTGGTTCCACCCGCTATACAAACGATAAACAGATTACCGATCACTATGCGATCATTCCGACCGGACAGGGCCTTAACAATCTGCGGAACCTCTCGGAACTCTCCGCAAAAGTTTATGAGACAATTGTCCGCCGTTTTCTCGGTATCTTCTATCCGCCGGCGGTCTATCAGAAAGTTGCTCTTGTCACCGAAATCGGCGGCGAGCAGTTTTTCTCCAACTTCCGCGTTCTCGTGCAGGAGGGCTATTTAAAAGCCATGCAGTATTCTTTCTTCCGTAAGAAAGAGGAGGACGACGAGGGCAGAAAGGAGGACGAGACGACTTGCGATCCCTCTTTTCTTGCAGCGCTGTCCCAGCTGCAGAAAGGCAGCGAGCTGAATCTTCTCGGCCTTTCTATCAAGGAAGGAGAAACCTCTCCGCCAAAACGCTACACCTCCGGTTCGATGATCCTTGCAATGGAAAATGCCGGACAGCTCATTGAAGACGAGGAGCTGCGCGAACAGATTAAGGGAAGCGGCATCGGAACGAGTGCGACGCGTGCTGAGATTCTGAAAAAGCTTGTCTTTATCAAATATCTTGCTCTGAACAAAAAGACGCAGGTTATCACCCCGACACAGCTTGGCGAAATGATCTACGACGTCGTACACCAGTCGATCCGCCCGCTTCTGAATCCGGAGCTGACGGCAAGCTGGGAAAAGGGACTTACCTATGTAGCGGAAGGCTCCATTACCTCCGAGGAATATATGGGAAAACTGGAAAACTTTGTGACACGCCACACGGTAAATGTGAAGCAGCTGCGGAATCAGTTCCAGCTAAAGAGCAGCTTTGATGCGTCCGCGCCGTATTACAGAAAAGCCTCTTCCACGCGCTCCCGTACCGGGAAACGTACTGCTGCAGAAGACTCCTCTGCAAAGTCCTATTCCACCGCCGGAAAAAAAGGCGCACAGAACTCCTGAAATGTGGTAAGATAAACAGGAACTAAAACAAGAAAGGATGAATCACGCATGAAAGATGCAACCATTTCTGAACTTTATGATTTAACCCAGACCATTGCCGCAAAAATCTTTGAAGGCAAAACGTATCCATGGGAAGTGCTTCCGCTCATTAAAGATTTTATTCTTGAACTCGGCGAAACACTCGATCCGGCAGAATACGAAAAACGCGGCGAAAATGTCTGGATCGCAAAAGATGCCGTGATCGCACCGACCGCTTCCATCAACGGCCCATGCATCATCGGAAAAGGCGCTGAGATCCGCCAGTGTGCTTTTATCCGCGGAAATGCCATCGTCGGCGAGGGCGCTGTCGTTGGTAACTCCACCGAGCTGAAAAATGTCATTCTCTTTAATAAAGTACAGGTTCCGCATTACAACTATGTCGGCGACTCTGTTCTTGGATACAAAGCCCATATGGGTGCCGGTTCCATTACTTCCAATGTAAAATCCGATAAGAAGCTCGTTGTTGTCAAAGGCGCAGATGAACAGATCGAAACCGGACTGAAAAAATTCGGTGCGATGCTCGGCGATGAAGTTGAGGTCGGCTGTAACAGCGTATTGAACCCGGGAACGGTTGTCGGAAGAAATTCCAACATTTATCCACTCTCCTGTGTTCGCGGTGTGATCCCGTCAGGTCATATTTTTAAGAATGCGAAAGAAATTGTCAAAAAAATCTGATAATTAAAAAAATTCTCTTTTATCGAGAGAAAACCAAACCGATTGATTTAAAAGACCGCCGGAAATTTTATCGTTTTCCGGTGGTCTTTGCAATTTTTTATCAAAATATGCTGGACGAATGACCAATTTTGTGAGACAATAACCATAGGTCTGTGAACAGGCTGGAAACAGTCCGTTCGAAAGACAAAAGCTCAAATAAGTACATATTTGAAAGGAGTTTAACAATGACTTATTCACACGAAGTAGAAATGATGTGTCCGGTTGCCCAGGGCGTGCATCACGGTGCAGCTCCGATTCCGGAGGAAGCAAAATGGGTAAAAGCAAAAGAAATCAAAGACATTTCCGGATTCACTCACGGTATTGGCTGGTGCGCACCGCAGCAGGGTACCTGCAAACTGACTCTGAACGTAAAAGAGGGCGTTATCCAGGAAGCTCTCGTTGAGACCATCGGATGTTCAGGAATGACTCATTCTGCAGCTATGGCATCTGAGATTCTGCCAGGACTTACCATCCTTGAGGCACTGAATACTGACCTTGTGTGTGATGCTATCAATACTGCTATGAGAGAGCTCTTCCTGCAGATCGTTTACGGAAGAAGCCAGAGTGCATTCTCCGAGGACGGACTGGTTGTAGGCGCAGGCCTGGAAGACCTTGGTAAAGGACTTCGTTCCCAGGTTGGTACCATGTACGGAACTCTTGCAAAAGGACCTCGTTACCTGGAGATGACCGACGGTTATGTAACAGGTATCGCTCTGGATGCAGATGATGAGATTATCGGTTACAAATTCATCAACTTCGGAAAGATGATGGACTTCATCAAAGCCGGCGATGATGCAAACACAGCTTTCGAAAAAGCAAGCGGACAGTACGGACGTGTTGCTGATGCTGTTAAGATCGTTGACCCGAGAAAAGAGTAATCAGATAATTTAGGAGGATAGGAAAATGGCTTTATTTGAATCATATGAAAGAAGAGAGAAACAGATTCTGGCTAAGCTTGCTGAGTACGGAATCAACTCCATCGAAGAAGCTGCAGAAGTTACAAAAGCTGCTGGCCTTGATGTATACAAAATGATCGAAGGCATTCAGCCAATCTGCTTCGAGAATGCAAAATGGGCTTACACTGTAGGCGCAGCAATCGCAATCAAAAAAGGATGCCGCAAAGCTTCTGAAGCTGCTGCAGCAATCGGTGAGGGACTTCAGTCCTTCTGTATCCCGGGTTCTGTAGCAGATCAGCGTAAAGTTGGTCTTGGCCATGGTAACCTCGGTAAAATGCTTCTGGAAGAGGACACCGAGTGCTTCGCATTCCTGGCCGGACATGAGTCCTTCGCAGCTGCTGAGGGTGCTATCGGTATCGCTGAAAAAGCAAACAAAGTACGTCAGAAACCTCTGCGTGTTATCCTGAACGGTCTTGGAAAAGACGCTGCTCAGATCATCGCTCGTATCAACGGCTTTACTTATGTAGAGACTGAGTATGACTACTACACCGGAGAACTGAAAGAAGTATTCAGAAAAGCATACTCCGATGGACCGCGTGCGAAAGTTAACTGCTACGGCGCTAACGACGTTCGCGAAGGCGTTGCTATCATGTGGAAAGAGAACGTTGACGTTTCCATCACCGGAAACTCCACCAACCCGACTCGTTTCCAGCATCCAGTTGCAGGTACCTACAAAAAAGAGCGTATCGAAGCTGGTAAAAAATACTTCTCCGTTGCTTCCGGCGGTGGTACAGGACGTACTCTTCACCCGGACAACATGGCAGCAGGTCCTGCTTCCTACGGTATGACCGATACTATGGGACGTATGCATTCTGACGCTCAGTTTGCAGGTTCTTCTTCTGTACCGGCTCACGTAGAAATGATGGGTCTCATCGGCGCAGGAAACAACCCAATGGTTGGTATGACTGTTGCTGTAGCTGTTGCTGTTGAAGAGGCAGCAAAAGCTGGCAAATTCTAAGATTAGCCAAACCTTGCGTAAATAGAATTATTTGAGCAGAAAAGAAGCGCCGCGGGATTTTCCGTATGGCGCTTCTTTTTTGCTGCTTTCGATATCCTGCAAACTATATTCTTTTGATCCATGCACAAAAAACGCCTCTGAACACAAAACGTTTCAGAGGCGTTTTTTATATCATTCTAAGCATTATTTTGCAGCGATAAACTTCTTTGCAACCAGTGTCTCTGCACAAAGTACTGCTCCGCCTGCTGCGCCGCGGACCGTGTTGTGGGACAGACCTACGAATTTCCAGTCGTAGATGGAATCCTCTCTTAAACGGCCTACGTTGATTCCCATGCCGTTCTCGTAGTTGACATCCAGGGTTACCTGCGGACGGTTATCCTCGGTCATGTAGCGGATGAACTGTTTCGGTGCGCTTGGGAGGTTCAGTTCCTGCGGAAGGCCTTTGAAGTTCTCCAGTTTCTCGATGAGCTGCTCTTTCGTTGGTTTCTTGCGGAACTTAACGAAAACAGCTGCGGTGTGTCCGTTTAATACCGGTACACGGATGCACTGGCAGGTGATCTTCGGCTCGGTTGCTTTTACGATCACGCCGTTCTCGATTTTACCCCAGATACGAAGCGGCTCCTGCTCGCTCTTCTCTTCCTCGCCGCCGATGAACGGGATGATGTTGCCTTCCATCTCCGGCCAGTCTTTGAAGGTTTTTCCTGCTCCGGAAATTGCCTGATATGTGGTTGCAACAACCTCATACGGCTCAAACTCTTTCCATGCAGTTAAAACCGGCGCATAACTCTGGATGGAGCAGTTCGGTTTTACCGCAATAAATCCTCTCTTGGTGCCCAGACGTTTTTTCTGGAACTCGATGACATCGAAATGTTCCGGGTTGATTTCCGGCACTACCATCGGCACATCCGGTGTCCAGCGGTGTGCGCTGTTGTTGGAAACAACCGGTGTCTCGGTCTTTGCATATGCTTCTTCAATCGCTTTGATCTCGTCTTTCGACATATCAACTGCGGAAAATACAAAATCTACGGTAGATGCCACATGCTCTACATCATTTACATTCATCACAACGAGCTTTTTCACTGCTTCCGGCATTGGAGTATCCATTTTCCAGCGTCCGCCGACTGCTTCCTCGTATGTTTTTCCGGCACTTCTCGGACTTGCTGCCAGGGTCACAACTTCAAACCACGGATGGTTCTCCAGCAGAGAAATAAATCTCTGACCTACCATACCGGTTGCTCCTAAAATTCCTACTCTCAATTTCTGCTCCATTGGTTTCATCTCCTTGTTCTTCTGTGGCGTACATTTGTGCGTCTCATGTCATACTATACCAATTTTTTCAAAATTGCAACTGTTTTTTCAATTTTCCTGTAAATATTTTTTATTCTGCTCGATGACAGCCAGCATCGCATCTGCTCCCGGCGCACCGATCGTGTTGCGTCGTTCTACGCAGTTCTTCATGCTGATGGCATCATAAATATCATCCTCGAAGACCGGGCTGATCGCTTTGTACTCTTCGAGTTTCATATCATCAAGGGAGATTCCTTTGTCAATGCAGTACAGAACGAGACGGCCGACAATGCCATGTGCATCGCGGAACGGAACGCCTTTTCCAACAAGGTAATCAGCTGCGTCCGTTGCATTCGTGAAACCGTTCTTTGCACTGTTCTCCATGCGGTCTTTTTTGAAGTGCATGGTAGAAAGCATGCCATTGAACAGAGCCAGGCATCCTTTTACGGTGTCGATGGCATCGAAGGTCAGCTCTTTATCCTCCTGCATATCTTTGTTGTACGCCAGCGGGATTCCCTTCATAGTGGTGAGCATTGACATCAGAGCTGCGTAAACGCGGCCTGTTTTTCCTCGAACAAGCTCTGCGATATCCGGATTCTTTTTCTGCGGCATGATACTGCTTCCGGTGCTGTATGCGTCGTCGATGTCCACAAACTGGTACTCATTGGTATTCCAGATGATGATCTCCTCGGAGAAGCGGGAAAGATGCATCATAATCGTAGAAAGAGCACTGAGGAGCTCAATGACATAGTCACGGTCGGATACGGAATCCATGCTGTTTAAGGTCGGGCCGTCAAAGCCGAGCAGCTCTGCGGTGTAAGCGCGGTCCAACGGATACGTCGTTCCAGCCAGCGCACCGGAACCGAGCGGACAGTAATTCATTCTCTTGTAGATGTCTGCAAGGCGGCCTCTGTCGCGGCGGAACATTTCAAAATATGCGCCCATGTGATGTGCCAGTGTGATCGGCTGTGCTTTCTGCAGATGGGTGAATCCCGGCATATAGGTGTGAATGTTCTCTTCCATGATTTTTTCGAGTGTTACCAGCACCTCTTTGACGAGTGCATCAATCTCGGTGATCTCATCGCGGACATAAAGTTTCATATCGAGGGCTACCTGGTCATTGCGGCTTCTTCCGGTGTGCAGCTTCTTTCCGGCGTCTCCGATGCGGTCGATCAGGTTTGCCTCCACGAAGCTGTGGATATCCTCATATTCGCTGGTGATTTCCAGTTTTCCGCTCTCTACATCGGCAAGAATCCCCTCCAGTCCTGCAAGAATCTGGTCTCTCTCCTCTTCTGTCAGGATGCCCTGTTTTGCCAGCATCTTTACATGTGCCATGCTGCCTTTGATGTCCTGTTTATAGAATTTCTGATCAAAGCTGATGGATGCATTAAAATTATACACTAACTTGTCGGTCTCTTTTGTGAACCGTCCGCCCCATAACTGTGCCATTTTCATTCCTCTTTTCCTGTAAGTTTTTTAAATTATCATGCATTATTATACAAGCATCCAACCTTCCTTTGCAAGTCAAATCACCTACTTTCCCGAATTTCGGCGTTTTGTGTAGTTTTTTTCCAGCCAGCCCAAGATGCCGTACAATCCTGCCGCAACGAGGCAGAGGATCAGGATGGACAGGATTACCCAGTCAAGTCTGAACAGATTTGCCCACCTTTTTGCGGCAGAGACGCTCGTCAGCCGCCCGATTTGCCGCTATCCAGAGCTCTTCAGAGACGATAGCAGGAATTTTCCCCGCATAGACGTACTGCCCGCCCGGCGGTGTAGGGAGCGTTTTTCCGGTGTTAAAATCGTAATGCTTCTTGTTCATGACTACGGTGCCTTTATTCATGGGATTCCGCACCATGCGGATAATGTCTGTTCCAGAGAATGGTTTTCCGGCGCGGCTGCGGACGCCCTCCGCTGCCAGAACCGCCGCAATTTTCCGTCCGCCGAGACCGTCTGCACAGAGTTCGTACATACGGCGCTTCACTGCGGCCTCCTCCGGGATGATCTCAATCGCTCCGTCTGCCGTCCGCCGGTAACCATAACTTTTTGAGGTCAGCACCGGCTTTCCATTATTCTGCTGCCGTTTCTGGTGCGCCAGATTCATCTTCTTGCTCAGCTCCCGGCTGTACTCCTCCGCCAGAATCGCCTTAATGCCGGTCAGAAGCGCGTCTTCCGGCGAATAGAATGTGTTCTCCAGATAAAAATACAGCCGCTTTCCGGCGCAGTTTAAGCGGTCTGCGAACAGATACCAGTCCCGCGTGTTCCGCATCAGGCGGTCCTGCGACTTGATTACGACGACATCAAACCGGTTCTGCTCGAGATCCTCGTACAGGCGGTTATATTCCCGTCTGCCCTTCCGGCTCGTACCGGAGCGGCTCTCCACGTAGGCATCCACAAGCCTCCATCCTCTTGCCCGGATTGCCTCTTCCGCCTCCGCCGCCTGCCTTACCAGCGCATCCTTCTGGTTTTCCTCCTCGGTGCTGCACCTTGCATAATAAACCGCACTCAGCTTCTCCTCTTCCATCTCCTGTCTCACTTTCCAGATGCTTCTCTTTACTATATAGAAAAAAGGACCGGAAAGTTCCGACCCTCTTTTTGTAATTTCTTTTACGGATTGCACCGTCCGCACGGCTCATAGCCTTCGGCAATCAGGTCCTCGCGCGGTCCCTGATATGTCGCCTTGTTTTCATCCTTAATCGAGCTGACGCTGGAGCATGACGGCAGGTGGAATTTCATGCTGGATGTGTTCATGACATATTCCTGCTGATCCGTCATCGTTCCGCTGCTTTCGCTTAACGTGCTGTCTCCCGTTGCATAATTAATTGAGATGCCCGGCTGATTGTTGTATGCGAAGATATGGAAGGAAATGCCCTCGCCGTCATCTTCCATGGAAAGTGCCTCCATCTCCACACCGTCCGCTACAAGGTTGTCCCCGGTAAAAATTGGTGTAACGCGGTACAGCACATGGTTTCCGGTCTCTTTGACGTAGTCGGCAACCATGTTTTCAAACGGCAGCATGCCCTCGACATTCAGATAACGTGTTCCAGTGATCAGATTCTTCTCGTTTGCATTCTCACCGGTCAGCTGGTATCCGATCAGATGGCAGCGGTTGTACAGATATTTACCTTCCACCTGATCGTATTTTACCGTATGCCAGCCCGTCGGCTTTACCTGGCCGATCGCGCCGCGCTTCTCCGTCGGCATCAGATCCTGGCCAATATTCGCCTCTGCCACGCCGCATCGTCCCAGGCTGTCCAGATCGCTGTAATGCTCGTACGACTCGGTCGTCTTTTCCTCATCGGTAAAATCCGGCTCATTTCCGTTTAAAACGACATACGGTTCACCGGAAAACTCCGGAACATCAAGAACTGAAACGGCCGTCGGTGCCTGATCGGTAATCTGGGATTCCGTCATCGTATAAGCGGCCGTAACCTCCGAACCGGAATCTGCTCTCTCCGTCGAGAGAAGATCCTGCGCCTCACAGCCGGTCAGTGTCAGAGCAAGAAGCGCCGCCAGCAGCAGAAGCTGTTTTCTTAGTTTTTTCATTTCTCATATACCTCTTTCGTTATTTTCTCATGGGAATAGCCTGCAAACTCCTCCTCGGACACTTTATTCCATTTGGAAAGATCCAGGTCGAATTTCCGGTCAGACGGATAATGCCGGTTCCACCAGAAAACGATGATTTTCTCTATCTTCGCTTCCACAGCCTGCAGTCCCGTATTCTCCACAAAGCAGTATTCTCCTTCGCCTGCCTGCTCCAGAAAATCTGCCGCCGCCTGAAGTGTTACCTTCCCACTCTCCTTCTGCTCCGCGAACAGCTTTTCCGAAGCCGGATTCATCCAGAGCGTTTTCCCCTCACACAGTTCGCAGATTTTTTCCGTTACCACGCGGTCCCGCGAAACGCGTCGTCCGCCAAACTGCATTCCTCTTCGTTCTTCCAGACATACGATTCCAATCATCTGTCATCCTCCCTTCTCTTGCGTGTGCATATCTGAACACCTGACTGCCGTAGATAATCAGATAGCCAAGCCCCTCTCTTGCCCCGATAAACTCTCCGATTACAACACCGACGAGGCACAGGCCGATGTTGACCTTCCACACGGCGAGCAGCCCCGGAAACGACCACGGCAGCACGACGCGGAACAGCATATCCTTCTTCGTTCCGCCGAGTGTTGCAATCAGGCGGAGCATATCCGGCTCCACACTCTGAAAGCTGCTGTAAATGCTGATCACCGAGCCGAATATCGCAACGGAAATGCCGGCCGTGATGATCGTTTTCACGTTTGCCCCCATCCACACAATGAGAAGCGGGGCGAGCGCCGATTTCGGCAGGCTGTTCAGGACTACCAGGTACGGCTCCATCACCGCAGAAAAGCGCGGAAAGAGCCACAAAAGCACAGCGAACGCCATGCCAAGTGCCGAGACGAGCAGAAAGCTGATTCCCGTCTCATACACCGTGATCCCGATATGGCGCAGAAGGTTCTGCTCCGTCAGCAGGGTCACGAACGTTTTTCCCACCCGCACAGGGCTGGAAAAGATAAACGGATCGATCCATCTCAGATCCGCCGCCACCTCCCATAATACCAGAAAACTGACGAGAAGCAAAGCCCGAAACACCCGCACCTGCTCCCGTTCTCTTTTTTTCTGCCGGAGATACGCCCTCTGAAAGCTGCTCTCCGGCGTTTTTGCCTGCTCACGCATTTTCATTCAGCTCCTTCCAGATGGCATTGAAATACGTTTTAAATTCCGGCGCACTGCGCGCTTTCATCGGCGTGCGCTCCTCCATCGCAAACCGGATCGGAATCTTTTTTTTCACATATGCCGGCCGTGCCGCCAGAACAATCACACGGTCCGCCATGCTGATGGCCTCCGAAATATCGTGTGTCACGAGAATTGCTGTCTTTCCCTCTTTTTTGATGATCTTTCCGATATCATCACAGACGTTCAGCCTCGTCTGGTAGTCGAGAGCGGAGAACGGCTCGTCAAGCAGCAGAAGATCCGGCTCCATCGCCAGTGTACGGATCAGTGCCGCCCTCTGCCGCATACCGCCGGAAAGTTCGGACGGACGGGCATTGGAAAAGGATTTCAGGCCGTATGTCTCCATCATCTCCCCGACTTTTTCTTTCCGCTCGGGTGTCAGCGTGCGCGAAATCTCAAGGCCCAGCAGAACGTTGCTGTAGATGGTCCGCCATTCAAACAGGTGGTCTCTCTGCAGCATGTAGCCGATATGGAGATCCGCCTCCGTGATCGGCCGTCCGCGGCTCAGCAGAGTTCCCGCCTCCGGCTTTAAAAGACCGGAAATCAAGTTCAGGATCGTGCTCTTTCCGCAGCCGCTCGGTCCGACAAGAGCAACAAATTCCCCCGTTTTTACCGAAAAGGTCAGATCGCACAGCGCCGGTGTTTCTCCTTTCATGGTGTGATAGGACAGTGATATATGCTCTAATGACAGGATTTGATCATCCATTTTTTTGCATCCTCCTCTATCTATAAGATATCATATGCAGCTTGCATCCCAGCCGCGCTGAGGCTATAATAGAAAGGATTGAAAGATACCAGGAGGTTTGAAGATACATTATGGCCAATAAAAGAAATTACCAGAAGGAGCTGGATGCGAAGATTGCAGGACTTCACGGTGAAGTTCCGACCTTGCTGCTGCACAGCTGCTGTGCGCCGTGCAGCAGTTACGTGCTGGAATATCTGTCGCAGTATTTTTCCATTACGCTCTTTTACTATAATCCCAACATCTATCCGCCGACGGAGTACGAGCACCGCGTGGAGGAACAGCAGCGTCTGATCCGCTCTCTTCCCGCCGTGCATCCGATTTCCTTCTGTCCCGGCCCGTACGATTCTGACCGGTTCTATGAGTTGACACGCGGGATGGAAAATGTGCCGGAGGGCGGCGAGCGCTGTTTTGTCTGCTATGAAATGCGGCTCCGCGAAGCGGCCGAAATGGCAAAGCAGCTCAAACTCGACTACTTTACAACAACCCTCTCCATCAGCCCGCTGAAAAACGCGGAAAAGCTGAATGAAATCGGAGAACGGCTTGCCGCCGAATACGGGATCCCATATCTCAATTCAGATTTCAAGAAACGGGGCGGCTACCAGCGTTCCATCGAACTTTCCCACGAATACGGCCTCTACCGCCAGGACTACTGCGGCTGCGTCTTTTCCCGCCGGGAACGCGACGCACGGGTGGCAGCACAGGAAAATGGCAACAGCTGATGTGCTCTTTGAAGTGCCCGGCTGAAAGCTCCGTCAGGATATGCTGTACGAACTGATCTTCCTGAAACTTATAACAGCAAACGCCCTTTGCAGCAGATCTTTTTCCTGCAAAGGGCGTTCGTATTTCTGTCATATTTCTCATGATACCAGAAAATCCGCAGAACCTTACGTCCTGCGGGTTTCTAAAGAATAAGCCGAAAATCAGATTCGAACTGACGACCCCTTCATTACGAGTGAAGTGCTCTACCGGCTGAGCTATTTCGGCCTGTGAAATTCATTTTCTGAATGACACAATCATTATTATACCGTATTTTTTTGAAATTGCAAGCATTTTTTTGAAATTTATGAATCTTTTTCTAAAATTTGTTCCGCCCCACTGATTTCCTGCCGTTTTCATCCTTGTTGTTTTCACATCCCTGACGCAAATTTTATGCATAAACTTTGTCCTTGCTTTCAAAAATTAAGGAAAACCATCCCTTTTCCTTATAAAAATTAATGTGTTTTGAAAGAAAAGCATTGACAACCGCCAAAAAAGTAAGTATAGTTTTTAACTAAAGGAAGAAAGGGGCTGTTGTCATGACCATGCAATACGATAATCTGGAAGACAAGCTCAGTCAGCTTGTAGAGTATACGAAAGATTCCGGAAAGATTGATTTATCTTTATACACTGAGTACGATGTAAAACGGGGACTGCGTGATTCCACCGGTAAAGGTGTTCTCACTGGCCTGACCGAAATTTCCGATGTTATCGGCTTCGATATTGATGAGCGCACCGGCGAAAAAGTTCCGACCGATGGCCGTCTCTATTTTCAGGGCTATAACGTCGCAGATCTGATCAAAGGTATGGAAGGACGACGCTTCGGTTTTGAAGAGATTACCTATCTTCTTCTGTTCGGTTCTCTTCCGACAGAACCGCAGTTAAATGATTTCAACGAAATTTTAAGTATCTACCGCGAGCTGCCGGACACTTTTGTCCGCGACGTTGTCATGAAGGCAACCAGCAAAAACATGATGAATACTCTGCAGCGCTGTGTGCTGACCCTGTATTCCTACGACGAAAAGCCGGATGACATTTCCATTCCGAACGTCCTCCGCCAGGCTTTGAGTCTGATCGCCAAAATGCCGCTGATCGCCGTTTACGGCTACCATGCATACCGCCACTACCACGAAAACCAGAACCTGATCATCCGAAATCCGAAACCGGAGCTGTCGATGGCTGAAAACATTCTGCAGATGCTTCACCCGGATGGAGAATACACTGCTCTGGAGGCAAAGGTTCTCGATGTTGCGTTAATTCTTCACGCAGACCACGGCGGCGGAAATAACTCAACATTTACGACACACGTTGTCTCCTCCTCCGGAACCGATACCTACTCTGCTGTTGCGGCTTCTTTAAGTTCCTTAAAAGGACCGCGCCACGGCGGTGCCAATTTGAAGGTTATGGAGATGTTTGAAAATATTGAAGAGAATGTTACAAACTGGGAAGATGAAAACGAACTGCGCACCTACCTGACCAAAATGCTTGATCGTGAAACATTCGATGGAACTGGTCTTATCTATGGTATGGGCCATGCTGTTTATACCCTGTCCGATCCACGTTGTGTGATTCTGAAAGAATATGCAAAGAAGCTTTCCGCTGAGAAGCACCGCGAGAAAGAATTTGCTCTCTATGAGTCTGTAGAACGCATTGCCGGCGAGTGTATCGCCAAAAAGCGCCGTCTGCTCAAACCAGTCTGTGCAAATGTTGATTTCTACAGCGGTTTCGTCTACACAATGCTTGGCCTTCCAAAAGAGCTCTACACCCCGATCTTTGCTATCTCCCGTATCTCCGGCTGGTCCGCACACCGGATCGAAGAGCTTGTCAACGAAGGAAAGATCATCCGTCCGGCTTATAAATATGTCGGTCATCATCGTCCGTACGTTGCCATTGAAAGAAGAACCCCAAGAAAGACTTCCCACAGTTTTTCAAATAACTAAAAAATTATGCGAAAAGGACACCTGCCCCGTACCGTTCTGGTATCGGGCAGGTGTCCTTTTATTGCCAAGTGATCTCTCGAAAAACCCGCGGAGCGTGCTTCTCATGGTTATAAACAAAACTCTGCGTTATACTCGGATCTTTGTTCCCTTGGTGTCTCGTTTTGCCAGCTTAATCTTCGCTGTCAGAGAAATTTCTTTGTCGTGATACGTGATCGTATAATCCATCCGGCTTGCCAGCAGATACGCATGCTCTACCGCGTCGTCCTCTGCCATACGGATACCACGCACACCAATGGCTGCTTTTTTCTTCTCCGGCACTTCACTCGTAAGGAAGCGCAGGAAGACACCGTTTTTCGTCTGCAGAACCACATACTCCTGCTCCTGGCAGACCTCGGCAAGAATCAGACGGTCCTCCTCGGATGAAAGCTTCGTCGCCGCGATCGTTCGTTTTACGACATCAAACTCGGATCCATCGACAAGTTTTACCATACCGGCCGCGCTGACGAACAGCAGCTTATTGTTCTTGATATTTTCCAGTGCATCGACGTAAATCATCTGCTCCTTCTGGCTGCTGTAATTTCCAAGGTTGTCGATCGGCGTTCCCTTGTCACGGAATCTTCCATACGGGATGTCCATTACTTTGATGCTGTGCATCATGCCAAGATCCGTAAAGACGCAGATCTTATCGGTGTTTTTGCACTGGAACACATATTTGTTCTCGTTGTGCACAGCCTCTTTGTTCCGCTCGTAAGCAGACGTATCGATCGTCTTCGCATAACCGAAGCGGTCCATCAGGAAGACAACATCCATCTCCTCGACCTTCGGCTCCTCAAGAACAATCGCCTCAGCATTTTCAATCGCCGTTTTCCGCTTGTGGCCGTACTCTTTTTTTATCTGCGTCAGATCTTCCATAATAACTTCCGACATCGAGTCGTAATGATTTAAGATATCCTCGTACTTCGTAATCTTCGCCACAGTCGCCTCATGATCTTTTAAGAGTGCTTCCACTTCCAGTCCGATCAGTTTCTGCAGACGCATCTCCAGAATCGCCGTTGCCTGGCGTTCCGTAAAGCAGAGCTGTGCTGCCATACGCTCACTTGACTTTGATTTGAAGCGGATACCATCGGTCACACCCATAATCAGACACTCTTTGACCTGCTTCTGTGTCTTGCTTCCGCGCAGGATCTCAATGATCAGATCGATCACATCGCATGCCTTGATCAGACCTTCCTGCACCTCGCGACGCTCCATCTCTTTGCGGAGAAGGTTCTGGTATTTGCGGGTTGCCACTTCAAACTGGAAATCAACGTGATGCTCGATCACCTGTTTAAGGCTTAACGTCTCCGGTCTTCCATCTGCCACGGCGAGCATGTTGACACCGAACGTATCTTCCAGACGTGTTTTCTTGTACAGCAGATTCGTGATCCGCTCCACATCCGCGCCTTTTTTCAATTCGAGCACGATGCGTGTTCCTTCTTTCGAGGACTGGTTGGAAATGTCGACAATTTCCGGCGCTTTCTTGCTCTCCACAAGCCCCGCCACATCGTTCAGGAACTTTCCGATGTTCGCACCGATCATCGGGTACGGAATTTCGGTGATCACAAGATATTGCTTTCCGTTTCTGCCTTTCTCCACTTCCACTTTTCCGCGGATTTTAATCTTTCCGACACCTTTTTCGTAGATCGACAGCAGGTCATCCTGATTGACGACAATACCGCCGGTCGGGAAATCCGGTCCTTTGATGTATTTCATCAGACCTTTGACGGTGATGTCGTTGTTTTTCATGTAGGCCTTGACCGCATCCACAATCTCACACAGGTTGTGCGGCGGAATGCTTGTTGCCATACCGACAGCGATACCGTCTGCGCCATTCAACAGAAGGTTCGGCACGCGCACCGGCAGAACAGACGGCTCTTTTTCCGTCTCGTCGAAGTTCGGTACGAAATCGACAACGTCTTTGTCGAGATCCTTTAAATAGACCTCCTGTGTAATTTTCTGCAGTCTCGCCTCGGTGTATCGCATTGCAGCGGCACCGTCACCCTCAATCGACCCGAAGTTTCCGTGACCGTCCACAAGCGGCTGCCCTTTTTTGAAATCCTGTGCCATTACGACAAGAGCATCGTAAATGGAACTGTCGCCGTGCGGATGGTATTTACCCATCGTATCGCCGACGATACGCGCGCACTTTCGGAACGGCTTGTCGTACTGGATGCCGAGCTCATACATGTCATACAGAGTACGGCGCTGTACCGGCTTTAAACCGTCCCGCACGTCCGGAAGCGCTCGGGAAATGATGACGCTCATCGCATAATCAATATAAGATTTCTGCATGACCTCAGAATATTCGGTCCGTATAATCTGATCTTCTGATTTTTCTTTCATCTTCCTTTGTCCTTCCTGTTAAATATCCAGCTCTGCATCGGTTGCATGCTCATAAATAAATGCTTTCCGCGGCGGAACCTCGGTTCCCATCAGTACTTCCGTCACATCGGAGGCCATACGGGCATCCTCGATCTCCACACGCTTCAAAAGTCTCGTCTCCGGATTCAGTGTCGTCTCCCAGAGCTGCTCCGGGTCCATCTCGCCAAGACCTTTGTAGCGCTGCAGCGTAAATTTTTCTTTGTGTGTCTTTCTGTATTTTTCCAGTGCTTTGTCGTCGTACAGATACTCTTCTTTTCCGCGGGACGGCATTGCCTTGTAAAGAGGCGGCATCGCGATATAGACATGTCCCTCGTAGATCAGCTCCGGCATGAAACGGTAGAACAGTGTCAGCAGCAGCGTTGAAATATGCGCACCGTCGACATCGGCATCTGCCATGATGATAATTTTATCGTAACGGAGCTTTGTGATATCGAAGTCGTTGCCGTAACCCTCGGAAAAGCCGCAGCCGAATGCATTGATCATGGATTTGATCTCGGCATTTGCCAGAACTTTATCAATAGAAGCCTTCTCTACGTTCAGAATCTTACCGCGGATCGGCAGAATCGCCTGGAAATTACGGTCACGCGCCGTCTTTGCGGAACCGCCCGCAGAATCTCCCTCGACGATAAAGATCTCGCACAGCGACGGATCCTTTTTCTCGCAGTTTGCCAGTTTGCCGTTCGTATCAAACGAATATTTCTGCTTGGTCAGCATATTTGTCTTGGCTTTTTCTTCGCTTCTGCGGATTTTGGCAGATCGCTCAGCGCAGGCAAGAACATTTTTCAGCACTTCGAGATTGCGGTCGAAATACAGCGGAATCTCCTCGCCTGTTACTTTTCCGGCGGCCTTTGCCGCATCCGGGTTGTCCAGCTTCGTTTTTGTCTGGCCCTCGAACCGCGGATCCGGGTGCTTGATCGAAATAACAGCGGTCATACCGTTTCGGATATCCGATCCCGTAAAGTTATTGTCTTTTTCTTTTAAGACACCGATCTCTCTGGCATAGCTGTTCATAATCGTCGTAAAGGTCGATTTGAAACCGGAAATATGGGTACCGCCCTCAGCGTTGTAGATATTATTACAGAAGCCGAGCACGTTTTCCTGGAATTCGTTGATATACTGGAACGCACATTCTACGGTAATGCCCTCAGATTCCCCTTTAAAATAAATCGGATCGTGGATTGCCTCTTTGTTCTTATTCAGATCGCGCACAAAACCAACAATGCCGTCCGGCTCGTGATACGTCAGGTGCTCCTCTTTTCCATCGCGCAGATCGGAAAAATAAATGGTAAGCGCCGGGTTCAGATATGCAGTCTCATGGAGACGGCTTTTGACCTCTGTTGCGGAAAAACGTGTTTTCTCAAAGATTTCCGGATCCGGCAGGAAGTTGATGCGGGTTCCGCTGTTCTTCGTTTTTCCGATCTTCGGCAGCAGCCCATCCTCATCGAGTTCCTGTACGGCAACACCTCGTTCGTAGCAGTCGTGGTAAACCCAGCCGCCGAGGCTGACCTGTACGTCAAGATAGGTGGAAAGCGCATTGACAACCGAAGAACCGACACCGTGCAGACCGCCGCTTGTCTTGTACGCATTGTTGTCGAATTTACCGCCGGCGTGCAGGGTTGTAAAAACGAGACGCTCCGCCGGAACGCCTTTTTCATGCATGCCGACCGGGATTCCGCGGCCGTTGTCGGTCACGGTCGCCGAGCCGTCTGCTTCAAGTGTTACGTGAATGGTGTCGCAGTAGCCCGCAAGATGCTCGTCCACCGCATTGTCTACAATTTCATAAATCAGATGATTCAGGCCTTTCCGCGAGGTACTTCCGATATACATACCAGGGCGCTTACGCACTGCTTCGAGACCTTCCAGCACGGAAATACTGCTGGCATCATACGTTTCTTTTTTTGGCATAACTGTTCTATCCTCACTTATGTGTTACTGTCTTTTTCTCTTAAAAATACTTCTGTCTGTCCCCTTTTGGGGCACAGTATTTTATTATATCATTTTTCTTCCCGGAATAGCAAGATTTTCTTTAGAAGAAAGAATCTCCTCCGTTCATCAGCTCCTTAAAAGAAGTCACGTAGCGGTCTGCTTCCTGCTCCATCTTTGCGCGGTTTCCTTCCCCGCTTCTGTCATACACGCCCACAGCCGCAAATCCGCCCATTTTGGCGCCGCGGATTCCCGCTAGGATATCTTCATATACCACACACGTTTCCGGCGGAAGAGACAGCTTTTCAGCCGCTTTCTCGTAGATATCCGGAAAGCCCTTGCCGCGCTTTACTTCCGAGACGGTGACAAATGCTTTAAAATACTCATAAATCCCATTTCTCTTTAAGGCCGGCTCATACAGCTCCGGGCTCGATGAGGTAGCAACCGCCATGCGGATTCCTTTTTCTTTTAAATAGCGGAGATATTCTGCTGCCCCGTCTTTTAACTCCACTTCATACGTATAGGCGTCGACCGCCATCTGATGCCACTCCTGAATCAGCTCTTCCGGCGTTTCCGGAAAGCCGAACCGTCTGATCGTGTAGCGGGCAGCCTCCAGAAAGCCGAGCGGTGTAATCGCCTCCTGATAATCCGGCGGAACCTCAAGTCCTCTCTTCTTTAAAAATGCAACATCGATGTCATCCCAGACCCGCATCGAGTCGAGCAGTGTTCCGTCCAGATCAAAAATGGCTCCTTTGTACTGTTTCATTTGCCTTCTCCTTCTCTATTCTAATCTTTTTTCTTTCTTTTTAGAACGTATTTCTGTTTTTTTCTTAGAACATTTGTTTGTTTCATCATACCATAACTGGCAAAAAATGCAAGTAAAATGCGAATTTCGCTACTTTTTGAAATTTTTTAAATTTTTTTCAAAAAAAACACTTGCATTTTCTCCAGACATCGTGTATTATAAGCGAGTACGGTTCGTTGGTCAAGAGGCTAAGACGTCGCCCTCTCACGGCGAAAACAGGGGTTCGATTCCCCTACGAACTGTTGAAGGTTG
>NZ_QTWD01000010.1:149531-164215 GCF_003460955.1 Blautia sp. AF26-2
GTTCGTTGGTCAAGAGGCTAAGACGTCGCCCTCTCACGGCGAAAACAGGGGTTCGATTCCCCTACGAACTGTTGAAGGTTGGCAGGATGCTTTCTCTCTTAAAAATCCTGTTTTAAGCGACATGGTTCGTTGGTCAAGAGGCTAAGACGTCGCCCTCTCACGGCGAAAACAGGGGTTCGATTCCCCTACGAACTGTTGAAGGTTTTGCAGAATCCCTTCTCTTTAAAAATTCTGTTTTATATCATACGGTTCGTTGGTCAAGAGGCTAAGACGTCGCCCTCTCACGGCGAAAACAGGGGTTCGATTCCCCTACGAACTGTTGAAGGTTTTGCAGAATCCCTTCTCTTTAAAAATTCTGTTTTATATCATACGGTTCGTTGGTCAAGAGGCTAAGACGTCGCCCTCTCACGGCGAAAACAGGGGTTCGATTCCCCTACGAACTGTTGAAGGTTTTGCAGAATCCCTTCTCTTTAAAAATTCTGTTCTATATCATACGGTTCGTTGGTCAAGAGGCTAAGACGTCGCCCTCTCACGGCGAAAACAGGGGTTCGATTCCCCTACGAACTGTTGAAGGTTTTACAGAATCCCTTCTCTTTAAAAATTCTGTTCTATATCATACGGTTCGTTGGTCAAGAGGCTAAGACGTCGCCCTCTCACGGCGAAAACAGGGGTTCGATTCCCCTACGAACTGTTGAAGGTTTTACAGAATCCCTTCTCTTTAAAAATTCTGTTCTATATCATACGGTTCGTTGGTCAAGAGGCTAAGACGTCGCCCTCTCACGGCGAAAACAGGGGTTCGATTCCCCTACGAACTGTTGAAGGTTTCACAGAGTTCCTTCTCTTTTAAAAATTCTGTTCTATATCATATGGTTCGTTGGTCAAGAGGCTAAGACGTCGCCCTCTCACGGCGAAAACAGGGGTTCGATTCCCCTACGAACTGCTTTTAATCGGAGCCTGCATGGCTCCGTTTTTTGCTGTGCTGATTTTTTTCTTCCTATCATAAACGCCAGCAAAAAAGCCCGGCAGTTTTCTGCCGGACTTTTCCTTTTTTCTGACAACTCTTTTATTCTGCGTAGATCTTAACCAGTTCTTTCAGCATTGCCATCGTCTTTTCCATCCCCTCAACGGTAATGTGCTCATACGGTCCATGGCATGCATATCCGCCGGTTCCGATGTTCGGGCACGGCAGCCCCATGAAGCTTAAGCGTGCGCCGTCTGTGCCGCCGCGGATCGGAAGAACAATCGGCTCCATGCCGGCTCTTCTGGCTGCCTCTTCGGCATTCTCAATCAGATGGTAGCAAGGACGGATCTTCTCAGCCATGTTGCGGTACTGCTCTTTGATCTCCAGTTTTACCGTTCCCTCGCCGTATTTTTCATTCATTGCTTTTTCAATCTGGCGCAGATTCTCTTCTTTTGCTGCAAATTTCTCTGCATCGTGATCACGGATGATGTACTCGGACTCGGCATGTGCCACATCGCCGGACATACTGGTCAGATGATAGAAGCCTTCATATCCTTCGGTATTTCTCGGGGACTCTGCTTCCGGCAGAAGAGACTGGATCTCGCTTGCAACAGCGATTGCATTGATCATCGTGTCTTTTGCTCCGCCTGGGTGGATGTTAAATCCGGTCACCGTGAATTTCGCTCCGGCTGCATTGAAGTTTTCGAATTCGATTTCTCCCTCTGTGCCGCCGTCCACGGTATAGGCAAACTCCGCGTCAAAGCCTGGAACATCAAAAAAGTCAGGGCCTTCACCGATCTCCTCATCCGGTGTAAATCCGATGGAAATCGGACCGTGCGGGATTTCTCCGGCAAGAAGGGCTTCTGCCAGTGTCATAATCTCTGCCACGCCCGCCTTGTCGTCTGCACCGAGCACCGTTGTTCCATCGCTTGTGATCAGCGTTCTGCCGGCCAGGGATGGAAGATGCGGGAATACCGAAACCTCCAGTGTTCTTCCGCTGTCAGCCAGCTTCAGATCCTTTCCGTCATAATTTTCATGTACGATCGGATTTACCGCATGATCTGCAAAATCAGATACCGTATCCATGTGTGCGATAAATCCCAGTTTTGTCTTTCCTTCGTATCCTTTTGTTGCCGGAATTTTTCCATAGACGTAGCATTTATCCTCTACACGGACATCCGATACACCGAGCGCTTTCATTTCTTCTGCAAGCTGGTCTGCCAGGACTCTCTGACACTCGGAAGACGGATGGGTTCCGCTCTTCTCATTGCTCGGTGTCGGCACTTTAACATAATTCAGTAATCTTTCATATGCTTTCATTTTCTTCTTCTCCTTCTTATTTCATCAGCTTCTGGATGGTTTTACAGAGCTCATCCACGGCGCCTTCTTTTCCCTGCCGGATATCCTCCACAACGCAGGATTTGATGTGGCTGGAAAGCAGTACCTTGTTGAAGCTGTTTAATGCAGACTGGATCGCGGATACCTGGGTCAGGATATCGACGCAGTAGCGGTCGCTCTCCACCATTTCCCGTATTCCGCGCACCTGGCCTTCAATTCTCGAAAGACGGTGGATCAGATCTTTGTATTCTTTTTCGTCCCGCACTTTTTTCCGGTCGCATTCACTGCAGTGTGTACAACATTCACCCATGAGGTTTCCTCCTTGTGTTCCGTCACTCTATATACCCCGTCTGGGTATGAATTTATGATACTCTTTTGCCCAGGCTTTGTCAATCTTCGATTTTTGCCGCAAGCGCGCCGTACAGCTTCTGGTTTACCAGACTTGCCGCGCTGCACTCCGCCTCCGGCGCGTTCGCCGACGGCTCTCCGCAGAGATCGACCGCGAGCACCTTTCTCCCCGCAAGACAGTCCTTTGCAAGGGACAGCAGCTCATCCACACGCACATTTCCCTGATCCCAGTTCGTATCAAGCTCCTCCTTTGACAGAATGTCCTTATCGACCGACAGATATACCGGAAATGTTCCCGCATGGGATGCAAAAACCTCTTTGATCTTCGCCGCTCCGCTTCCGTCGTCGAGCTCTTCCTGTGTCACAAACCAGACATGCTCCATCGCTTCCGTTTCCCGCACCGACGCCTCCGGCGGGCCGATTACACAGATTCCTTTGATGTTTTGATACGCCCCGGCAGCATCCCGGATCCAGGAACCGCAGGAGAGCACCGGAAGAAGCGCCGGCGGCTGCATATCGGTATGGTGGTCGAATACGGCTAAAAACAAATCTTCTTTTTCCAGTCCCAGCAGCAATTTGCTCATATAGTGATAATTGCCAGAATCCAGAAGGCGGATCCGCGGCAGCTCTTTCGTTTCTTTTTTTCGGCCAAGTTCCGCTTCCAGAAACTGCTCCGTCTCCGGATCGAGATAACCGTCAGTTCCCCGGAGCTCTCTCAGATCCCAGATCTTTCCCGCCTGCTCCCAGGCATATCCTTCGGACTCATAAATTCCGGAAAGGCTAAAACAAAATGGTTTCATCTTCTCTTTTACTCCTGTTATTTATTTAATGGATTCAGCTTTCTTCCCGCCGTCACAAGAAGAACGGCTGATATCAGAAGCTGCAGAACGGCACTCGCCTCCGGCAGATAATGGATCAGCGGATTCTGTCCGTAATTTCCAAGCAGATAGCAGAGCTGTTCCATCTCTCTTCCATTCCCAAGCTGGCGGCTGATGATCCCCGCAAACGAGGTAAACGGATTGAAAAGAAGAAGGTAAATTACACCTCCTACATCGATCTGCTGATAAGCTGCCGTCATCTCCTGCTGCAGCAGTCCTGCGTAGTAGGCAAGCCCCGTGCAGGCGCATATTCCTACGACCAGAAAAACGACAATGACATAGGAAAGAACGGTCGCCAGTGTGGTCCGCTTAAAAACAACCGAACAGAAAATGCCAATACTGCCGACAAAAATTCCGGTCAGAAGAAGGCCTCCCGCCATCAGAAGCAGTCCGCCAAGGCCGATACCGCCGAACACCACAACAAGGGACAGCACCGGCAGTGCCGAAACCGTCAGTATCAGAACAACGCCAAGCGATGCCTCCAGCTTTCCCGTAATGATTCTCCACGGGTTCAGGTTCGTCGTCAGCAGCACATCCAGCGTTTTTTTCTCACGCTCCAGCGAAATGCTTCCTCCCGCAACCGCCGGAACCGAAAGGACAACGAGAATAAACAGAAGATACGTCATCAGAATATAGCAGTTCATCGGAACGCTGTAGCTGACCGGTGCCAGATAGCCAAGCTGGCTGCTCTCCCCGAAATAGCAGACAAACGCAACCACGGCAAGCAGCAGATTGCAGACAAAAATAATCCAGGAAATCCGCGATGACCGCGAGTTCCGCTTCATTTCTTTTTCAAATACAGGATTTAACCGCACGTTTCGTTCCCTCCTTATCCGATCGTGTTTCCGAACGTTTCTGTGTTTCGGCTCTTCTGTTCCGTTTCCCCGGTCAGATGAAAGAACAGGGACTCCAGGCTGTTGTGTTCCCGTGCAAATGAAACCACAAGGATTCCGGCATCCACCAGTTTCTGCAGCAGATACGCCTCCTCCTCCCGGCTTCCCGAAAACCAGGCCGCAATCTTGTTTTCATCCACAGAAAGGCGGCTGACCTGCGGATCCTGCCGCAATAGTTCCAGCGCCTTTGGCACCTGGTTCAGCACAGTGATGCGCAGCGGATTGGAGCTGTCGATCGCAAGCATAATGTTTTCCAGCTTTCCCTGCTGTACCATGACACCTCCGTTGATGACACCGATGCTGGTGCACAGATCTGCTAATTCCGAAAGAATATGGGAGCTGATCAGAATCGTATAATCCTCCCGCGCCAATCGCTGCAGGAGAAGCTGAAAATCCTTTCTCGAACGCGGATCCAGACCGGAATTCGGTTCGTCCAGCACCAGAAGCTTCGGTTTATGGATCATCGCGCGCGCCAGACAGAGCCGCTGCTGTATGCCCCTTGAGAGCGAATCCACCATCTGCTCCTCTTTTCCCGATAGTTCGACCATCTCCAGCACTTCCCGCGCACGGACAGTTCCTGCCCGCCCGTAAATTCCATACGATGCGGCAAAAAATTCCAGATACTCTATCACGCTTAAGTTTTCATAGACGCCAAAGAAATCAGGCACAAAGCCGATCAGGCTTTTCTGCTTCAGAATATTTTTTGTCGTCCGCACGCCGTCCAGCCACAGATCGCCGCCGTCGCTCTTTAAAAGCCCTGAAATAATGCGCAGCGTCGTTGTTTTTCCCGCACCATTCGGTCCGACAAAGCCGTAAATATCGCCTTTTTTTACTTCCATATCAAGACCGTTCAGGGCATATGTTTTTCCGTATTTTTTGGTCAGTTTCTCAATTTTCAGTATCGGCATTTGGCTCCTCCGTTAACAGGTTCTCCAGATATTGCTCCGGTGGGATCTCTTTCGCCTTTACGATCAGATTCGGTGCCTCATAGTATCCATAATTTTCATGATACTCTTCTCCCTTTTCCTCTTCGGAAAGACGGTACCGCACACGGATCTGGTTGTCCGCATTCACATACTGCGCCTCCAGTGCCGGATCACTCGCAAAATCGATCTCCCAGTCGGAAATTTCATCATACGTTCCCGTCTGAAAATTGTACAGCTCAATGATTCCATTGAAATTCCGGATCTTGGTCCCATCCTCCGTGCGGGCTTTCTCGAAAGCAAGCGAAAGAATGGTTCCCCGTTTTCCTCCCCCGCCGGTTTCTGCCGCCTGGATCTTATCTTCTAACGCCGTCATCGCATACGGCCAGAATGCAGGATCATAGATTCCCTCGGAATCCGGCTGCATCACGCCTTTAGCATACATTCCATACAGACACCAGATGTTGTTGTTTTCAAAGACACCGTTCAGATAATACGTTACTTCTGTTTCCTCTTCCGAGATTCCGCCGGAATTCGGTCCCATTTCAAAGCTTACCGTGTTTCCACCGTCCCATCCGCTGTACTCCTGCGCATACGGACAGTACACAACGCCGGCCTCTTTCATGTCCACAGACACTTCCTGATAGTAATACGAGATTCCATACGCTTCGTATCCGCTGTCAAGCTGGAACGTATCGTCATTGCCTGCCAGCTTTCCAAAGAAAAGGCAGTTGTCACTCCGGTTTGGCATGTGATTATAGATGACGCCGTCCAGATAATTTTTCTCTATCTCCGGCAGATCTTCTGCCGCACTCCAATTTCCGAACTCCCGCACGCTGTCCGCTTCTATTCCATCCAGCGTGATCGTCTCCCCGTTTTTGATGTCTCCAATGAGGGCACAGTAACCTGGAACGGCGATCACACAGCTCTCCAGATCATAGCCTGTCTTATTTTCCACGGTTCCGCTGATCTTCTGATCCCAGAAATGAAACGTGCCTTTCAGTCCTTCGCCTTCGTCCAGCGTTTCCATCCGCTGCATGCCGAACTCATTCAGGGCAAATGCAGCCTGATTGGAAATTTCTGCCCTGTTTTTCTGTTCTCCGAAACTGATCTCCGTCTTTTCATATTCCGCATCCTCCGTTTCCGGCTGTGCCGTGCTGTTGGACATATAGTCCATACGGTTGTACGTCACCAGATCGTAGGACGGATCCAGATACAGCTCATAGGAAGCATTGTACGGCGCCTGTGCACAGAAATTAATGTAATCTTTCTGGTATGTATCGTACTGCCAGATTTCTCTTACATACGTCAGCACCGGGGCCTTGAGCCTCGTGCTCTGGCCAAACAGACTGATCAGCATAACAAAGACGGCCGAGCAGGCACAGATCGCCCCCCAGAGATACTGACGTTTTCCTGTTTTTTTCAAAAAGAAATACAATCCCGGCCCTGCCAGAACCAGATAGACCAGAATCAGGCCGCCGTACAGCACCGTATTCGGACGGTTCCGGATCCTAGTGTTTTCCAGAAGATCGGAAATCGTATAGTATTTCTGATAATTCGTATTTCGTTTTGCCAGAAGGCGGCTGGTGGTCTCTTCGTCCAGAATATTTTTCAGAAAATCTACCGGCGCTTCTTTAAACGCACTGCGCTGGCTTTCCGCAAATGTCTCGTTTCCCGAAAAGGTAATCAGAAGACCTCCCTCTGCCTGCCAGAGATCAATTTCTTTCTGGAGTGTCTCATCCAGTTCTTCTTTTGACTGCTCCAGAAGGATCAGCACCTCCGGCGAATACGACTCCGCAAGCCCGACAAGCTCCTCTGCCCGGACAGATGCAGCTTCCACCTCATAAATCCCGTCGTTCAGCGTAACTCCATTCAGCTGCTGCCCGTAATTAGTTTCTTCTTCCACAACGCAGACTTCCACCTTGGACTGGAAGAAGCCTTCACTCGAAATCGTTTCTTCCCGACTGTACACCGTGTCCCTCTGGCTGTTCTCCAGGCACAGGACACAAAAAGACGTATTTTCCACCAGAAGCCCTGCCGAAAAAGTCTTTGTAACGGTTCCGTTCGCCGGAATATAGATTGGAAAACGGTACGTAAAAAGGCTGTTTCTTCCATCGCCCGACCGCTTGACCCCCAAAAACAGTTTTGAGAGAATGCCTTCTCCACTGTTTCTGCGGTAAATCGATTCCGCGGCGTTTTTTATCTGAAAAACAAAGTATCCTTCAAATTCAACAGCGCTCTCATTTGTGATTGTCACACGAATCGGTACGTGATTCCCATCCTGATAGTTTCCTTCGAATCCATAAGAAAAATCAATCTGGTATTCCCCTGCGTAGCTGTTGGCAAGAAGCTGCTTTTCTTTCCCGCCGCTTCTTCCGCCATCCGACGGCGTGTTCTGATAAAGTTCTGTCCGCGTTGTCATCGCAGACACCCTCTGAACTCCCGCCAGAAGCAGAATCAGCAGCAAAATACCGGACAGACAGCAGATTTTGCTTCTTCTTTTCCTGTTCATCGCTTTTCGTCCTCTTTCTTCCCCTTTGGCATTCCGACCGGCAGTTCCACCTCAAAGACGGTTCCCTGCAGATCACTTTTTACCCGCACCTGTCCGTGATGCAGTTCCGCAATCTGCTGTACAATCGCAAGTCCAAGTCCCGTCCCGCCGGTATCGCGGCTCCTCGACTGCTCTGTCCGGTAAAATTTCTGGAAAATATGATCCAGTTCCTGTTTTGGAATGATCCGTCCGTAGTTAATGACACGCGTGACCACATATTCGCCCTCTTTTTCCATTGAGACGCGGATCTGTTTTCCTTCTTTTCCGTATTTGACAGCATTGTTCAGCAGATTTCCAAAGAGCCGTGCCAGCAGCTCACCGTCCGCCTCGAGAAAAATCGCATGTTCCGCATGCAGAAATTCCACCTGAAGCTCATTTTTCACAAAAGACGGCGTCATCTCGTCGAGCATCTGCTCCATCAGCTGCACCAGATCAAGTTTTCCGAGATGCAGCTGCATCTCTTTGTGCTCCAGCTTGACGAATCCAAACAGCTCGTTCGTGAGCTGCTCCAGACGGAGTGCTTTCTGATAGGCAATATCGATATAATGATTTCTCGTCTCCTCATCCAGATCCGTCCGCGTGCGCACCCAGCCGAGATAGCCGATAATCGAAGTCAGCGGCGTACGGAGGTCATGTGCCACGGATGAGACGAGATCGTTTTTCGTATGCTCCGCGATCCGTTCCCGTTCCATAATTTCCTTGATATTCTGCTGCATCGTATTTAAGTTCTCCGCCATCACAGAAAACTCGTCATTTCCCTTTACCTCGATCGGATGATCAAAATCCCCTGCTGATATCTCCTTTACCTTTTCCAGAATCTTCCCAATGTATCGGATGGTTTCGCGCATCAGGAAATAAAAGGTCAGGCAGAACGAAAGCAGCGCAGCCGCCGTCAGAATCATCGTCCGCACCGATGGGCGGAGGCCTCCCGGTCCGATCCAGGCGCTCCGGTAACCGATGTTCATCAGTCCATTGCCGAAAAAGGTCAGAATCCCGTCGGTAAGCGTCACTACAAGCACCGTGACAAGTGCACTTACAATCAGATCAAAGACCATCCTCTGGCTGAAGTTTTTTATAAAATCAGGCTTCAATTTTGTATCCCACTCCCCAGACTGTTGTAATAATCTTATCTTCTCTTGTGTCGTCTTTCATTTTTCCGCGCAGACGGCGGATATGTACCATAACCGTGTTGTTCGCCTCATAGAATTTTTCATGCCAGACGCGCTCGAAAATTTCGTCTGTACCGAACACGCGGCCCGGGTTGGAGGCCAGCAGATACAGAATATCAAATTCAATCGGTGTCAGCTTGATGCTTTCTCCGTAGCAGACAACCTGATGGGTTACCTTGTTGATTTCCAGATGCTTTAAGGAAATCACTTCCTGGCGCTCGTGCGGCTTCGACGGATTCAGTTCGCGGTAGCGGCGGAGCTGGGATTTTACACGCGCCATCAGCTCCAGCGGATTGAACGGTTTTGCCACGTAATCGTCTGCTCCCGTTGACAGACCGACGATCTTGTCGATATCCTGCGTTTTGGCACTTACCATGATGATCGGAATGTTGTTCGTCTCCCGGATGCGGCGGCACATCGCAATACCGTCCATATCCGGCATCATCACATCGAGCAGCACCAGGTCGATTTTTTTCTCCTCCAGAATGCGGAGTCCCTCTTTTGCACTGTACGCTTTTAATACCTGAAATCCATCGCTGATCAGATAAATTTCCAGCAGATCCGCGATTTCTTTTTCATCATCCACAACTAAAATATTTGTTTCTTCCACGTCGTTTCCATCCTCTCTGTTTTTAACTACCGTAATGGTACCATGAATATTCAAAAAAATCTTTACTTAATTCTTACGTCTGTATTATCTATTATAAAAAGAAAAGCCTCCTTCCACAAGAGGCCGCTTTTCTTTTCTTCTTATATTTTTTATCTTCGTACTGCGCGGCGGTATACCACAAGAGAAACCGCTGCGGAAATGACCTCTGTGATCCAGAAGGCATGCCATACGAAAACGCCGCCTCCCAGATGGGACAGCAGGTAAGCTGCCGGGAGAATGACAATGACATTTCGGCAGAGGGAAATGATCAGGGAAGATCCGCCTTTTCCGAGTCCCTCCAGCGCACCGGAGGATGTGATGGAAACTGCCGAAATCAAAAAGCCCACGCTGATGCGTGTCAGCGCCTGTCCGCCAAGACGGATGGTCTCCGGATTGCTGCTGAACAGTCCGATCAGCTGTTCCGGAATGGCAAGGCAGATGCCGGTTCCAATAAGCATGATCACCGCACACATAATCAGGGTGATCTCATAAATCTTCCGCACACGCTTATGCTCGCCTGCGCCGTAGTTGAAGCCGATAATCGGGCGCATGCCCTGTACAATGCCGTTTGCTGTCAGATAGATGAACGTCTGCAGCTTGTAGTAAATGCCGAGCACGACAACGTAGCTCTGGGAATACACGGCCAGGATTCCATTCAGTGCGGAAATCAGAAGAGACGGCAGCGCCAGGTTCAGGATCGCCGGGACGCCGATCGCGTACAGTCTTCCGACCAGATTTTTTCCTTCTTTTAAATATTCCGGACGGATTTTGACCGAAATCGGGCGGATCTTGTAAATGATCCAGTAAATCACGACCGGTGTCACCTGACCGATGCCGGTTGCAAGTGCCGCACCCTCAATTCCAAGACGTGGGAACGGTCCGATTCCGAAAATAATGAGCGGATCCAGAATGATGTTGACAATACAGCCGACCATCATACCGGTCATCGTCACTTTCATCCGGCCGACTGCCTGAAAAACCTTTTCAAAGTAAAGGTTTGCCATGATTGCTATGGTAAACAGAAAGATAATCCGTGAATACCGGACACCAAGATCGATGACAGTTTCGGAAGAAGAAAACATCCGCAGGAAACGCTCGATGACCAGAAGGCTTCCGATCGTTAAAATAACCGCATGCAGCATGGTAAGGGCAAGGCCCTGTGTTGCAGCACAGCCGGCTGCCTTTTTGTCACCCGCTCCCAGATAATACGAAATCACCGCATTCAGTCCGATTCCAAAACCGATGGCAACGGCATTTACAAAATTCTGTACCGGATAAACCAGGGAGAGCGCCGTCATGGCATCTTCGCTGATCTGTGCGACAAAGAAGCTGTCCACAATGTTATATAAGGAATTGACCAGCATCGAGATTACCATTGGAAGCGCCATCGAAACCAGCAGTGGAAATACTGGCTTTTCTTTCATAAAGTTTTCGTTCATTATTACCTCCATTTGTGATCTTTTCTGTGGTGGGCTTACGTGCAGGCACGGACTTTGCTCCATTGCCACAAAAAAAGCCACGCAATTATCTGCTTTCGATAATTGCGTGGCGAAAAGAACTTTATTACAAGTTGAAAAATCCACACCAAGTTTGAGAGCAATATACCACACTTTGCCCGGGCTTGTCAAGATTTCTCCTGTAACTTTTTTTATTCTACATTTTTCAGTGCCTCGTCCATCGGAATCTTTTGGATGTGGCGGAACTGCAGCACAGCGATAACAGCATACGCCGCAAGGCCCATCAGATACATTTTTCCGTAAATTGCCGGATCAATATAGTATGTCAGCCAGCCGCTGTACTCGGAAAGCATAATGACATAAATCTGGCGGATCAGCGCGGAGGCAATGATCAGGCTGACACCGATTGAGACGATCACAACCCAGGTTGTCGCCGTCAAATACAGACTCCAAATTTCCCTGTTCTCGTAGCCGAGAATCTTTACCATCGAAATCGAAGTCGTATTCTTCTCGATGATCAGCTTCGTCAGCAGATAAATCAGCAGCATGAACAGTACAATCGAGAAAACATTGATCAGCTGGAACATTTCTCCCATCGACACATTGAGCTGCCGTGAAATCTTTGTCATATCATCTTCCGTAATTTTCGTCGCGATATACGATTTCTCCAGGTCCGTGATCGGCTCGTTGGAGAAATAGCCGTTAAAGTAGTCCTCTGGATGATCGAATTCCTCGCAGAAGACATCCATCGGCAGAAATACCGCAAGGGCTCCCGGGTAGGCATAAATGCTTTTTACTTCAAAGCTGTACGTTTTGTCCTCATACGGCTCTTTCAGTTCCAGTGTATCGCCGACTTTCATTCCATATTTTTCGGCATAACCGTCGGAAATCGTCACGCCGTCCTCAAACAGTTCAGCGGAAACATATTTGCTGTCTTTCTGAATTCCATATACCGAAATGCTCTCGCCCTCCCGGTTTTTCGGAATATTTTTCAGCGATGTAAGAGCAAACGTTTCCACGCCTTCCGTATTTGTCTTCAGCGATGGCGTCAGAAGTTTCTGCACAATTCCCATCAGCGTGTACTCATCATCCTCATCGATCGGATCCGGGACATTTAAAATATACTGGTAATCTGCCAGCATATTTTCCACCGCCTCCGTCTGGTAATGTGACAGCAGCGGTTTCATCATCATACCGAACAGCAACAGAATATTGGCAAATACGATACCGAGAAACAGGGTAAAGTAACTCGATTTGTTCTGCAGCAGGATCCGCAGACGAAACCGCGAGAAGAACCGGAAGTTCGGAAGACGCACCGCATGGCTTTTTCCTTTCTTTGCAAAATCGTGGCGCAGAAAACGCAGCGGTGACAGACGCAGACGGCCGGAAATCAGCACCGCGTTGATCACAAACATCAGAATTGCCGGAATTACGGTCGTGAGCAGAAATGCATTGGCATTCCACCGCGTCTGATACGTCGGCAGACTGTAGCTTCCATAATACATACCGGCGCAGATATCTTTAAACACGGTGTATCCCAGAATATTTCCAATCACCGCCGACAAAATCGTAATCAGTACCGGCAGGGACAGATAATGCAGCAGAAGTTCCCGTCTCGTATAGCCGGATGCGCGCAGCGTTCCGATCACCGACGCTTCTTTTACAATCGTATTGTTTGTCGTAACTGCAAAAATGAACGCCATGATGGCAATCAGGATGTACAGCAGTATCTCCACCATCGCCTTGTCACCGCCCATATCGTCACCGGTAAATTTGATTGCCTGATTGCCGTAGCGCGGCAGATAACCCGTCAGCGAGGAATGAGCCGCCAGAACCTCGACGAAATCATCGGACCATTCTTTTTCCTCGTTTTCATCTTTCGGTTCCGTATCGTATTTCCAGGAATAGCAGTATTTGATATGGTCATCGGTAATGGCATCATACCCTTCTTCGGTCATGATTCCCACACCGAATTTAACCGCATCGAACATCATGTCACTCGAATTGCTGAACAGCGCACTGTAATCCGAAAGTGCCACAAGACCGGTAACCGTCAGTTCTTTTTTATCAACCGAGATCACATCACCGACCTGCAGGTCATTATTGTCCGCATACATACGGTCAATTGCAATTTCATCCTTCTGCTGCGGCATTTCGCCTTTCATCAGGCAGACCAGATTGACCTCTGTTCTGTTTTTAAAAAGACGGATCGTGCTCTCTGGTTCCGAATCCAGATCCGTGTCGGCATCTTCGTCTTTATAGAAATTCTCGTAAATCGTTACCTTCTCTTTTTCCAGCCGTGTTCTCTGGTTGTCGGTGAGCTTCTGTTCTGTTGTAAAATTTCCGTTTTCCACGTTGTATTTTTCAAAGCTTTCATCGTAAGCATACAGCATGCTCTCATCCGCAACGAGAAAACCGGACACAAAGCCAATCGTCGCCGTCATAAACAGAAAAATAACGAGATATTTTCCAATATCGTTCTTCAGTTCCCGCAGCAGGCGTTTTCGTAATGGATTTTTCATACTTCCACCCCGCTTTACCAGTCCAGATCGCCGGCGGCGATTTTGGTCTCATTGACGTAGTTTTTACGGATCTGGCCGTCGCGCAGACGAATCACGCGGTCCGCCATGTTTTTGATCGCATCATTGTGTGTTACCATGATGACGGTGTTGCCGTACTTCTGATTGACGTCCTCGATCAGCTTCAAAATTTCTTTTGAAGTATGGTAATCGAGTGCACCTGTCGGCTCATCACAGAGCAGAATGCTTGGATTTTTGATGATAGCTCTTCCGATTGAAGTACGCTGCTGCTGACCGCCAGAGAGCTGGTTCGGCAGCTTGTCGCGGTGGTCATAGAGCCCCAGTGTCTTTAACAGATCGTTGATGTCGAGCGGATGATCGCTTAAGTATGCGCCAACTTCCATATTTTCTTTCACCGTCAGGTTTGGAATCAGATTGTACATCTGGAAAACGTATCCTAAATGTTTTCGTCTATACCGTGTCAGCGTTTTTTCATTCATATCCTCAATTTTTTCGCCTTCAATCACGATCGAACCGCTGTCCGCCTCGTCGATTCCGCCGATAATATTCAACAGTGTCGATTTACCGGAACCGGATGGACCGAGGAGAACACAGATTTCACCTTTTTCCACAGAAAACTGAATTTCCTTTAAGACCTCCACACGGCTTTCACCGGTTCCAAAACTCTTCTTCAGGTTATTAATCTCAAGAAACATAACTTTCCTCCCTGCATCTTTTTTCCTGAGTGTGTAAGAGTCTGTTTTGTGTTAGACTCTTCTAACCCCATAATACTGCTTTTTCTGTGAAATGAAAAGCGCTGTTAATGAGTATTTTTTCTCATTAGCAGCGCTCTTTCTTTTATTTTTTAACAGTAAAAAACCATCGGATCTCTCCGATGGTCCTTCCGATATACCTTCAAAACCGCATACACTACACATCTATCATTCCATTTTTTGTGAACACAACCATTCAGGTCAAGCCCTCGACCGATTAGTAAC
>NZ_QTWD01000011.1:0-129327 GCF_003460955.1 Blautia sp. AF26-2
CGTAAGGCATGGAGCTGACTGTTACTAATCGGTCGAGGGCTTGACCTAATTGGTTGTGTTCACAAGATGGAATGATAGATGTGTAGTGTATGCGGTTTTGAAGGTATATCAAATATCTTCAATTAAATAATCCTCGATAGCTCAATGGTAGAGCATTCGGCTGTTAACCGAAGGGTTGTTGGTTCGAGCCCAACTCGGGGAGTGAATGAGACCTGCAGGGATCCTGCAGGTCTTTTCGTATATTGAGTTGCCCTGTGTGATGTGATACAATAAGGCGTAGCTACTGTAAACGATGAAGGAGAAAAGAAAGATGAATGAAAGTTATACCAGTTTTGCCCAGGTATATGACATGTTCATGGACAACGTGGACTATCCTGCCTGGAGCAAATATCTGATTCAGCTTTTAAAAGAATATCAGGTGGAAGACGGACTGGTGCTCGATCTTGGATGTGGAACGGGGAATATGACCGAGCTGCTCGCCAAAGAGGGCTACGATATGATCGGCGTGGACAATTCTGAGGATATGCTCGAGATTGCCAGTGAAAAACGCGCCGAGTCCGGCTTAAACATTTTATATCTGCTTCAGGATATGCGGGAATTTGAGCTCTACGGAACCGTGAAGGCGGTTGTGAGCATCTGTGATTCCATCAACTATATTCTGGAGGAAGACGATCTGCGGGAAGTCTTCTCGCTCGTCAACAATTATCTGGACCCGAAGGGCATGTTTATCTTTGATCTGAATACCAAGTATAAATATGAACAGATGGGTGAGACTACGATTGCGGAAAACCGCGAGGAGGCAAGCTTTATCTGGGACAATTACTATGACCCGGAGGAAGAGATCAACGAATATGAGCTCGCCATTTTCATCCCGGAGGGAGAAGATTCCGATCTGTACCGTAAATTTGAGGAGGTACATTATCAGAGAGCGTACGATCTTGCGACGATCTGCCGCTTATTGGAAGAGGCAGGCATGGAGTTTGTAACGGCCTACGATGCATTCACAAAGGATGCGCCGAGACCGGAGAGCGAACGTATTTATGTCGTAGCAAGAGAAAAAGGAAAAAGTGAGAAATAGGAGAGAAACATGGATTATATTGTAAGAGCAACAGCGGCAGACGGACAGATTCGTGCGTTTGCAGCGACAACAAGAGAAACCGTAGAGACAGCACGCCAGGATCACAACACGAGCCCGGTTGCAACCGCAGCGCTGGGCCGCCTTCTGACGGCAGGTGCAATGATGGGCGTTATGATGAAGGGAGATAAAGACCTTCTGACCCTGCGCATCCATGCCGGCGGACCGCTGAACGGCATTACCGTAACAGCAGATTCCAAAGGAAATGTAAAAGGTTACGTCGGAAACCCGGACGTCGTGATTCCGGCCAACAAAAAAGGAAAACTTGACGTGGCAGGTGCTGTCGGCGTCGGATTCATGGATGTCATCAAAGACCTGGGACTGAAAGAGCCGTACGTCGGACAGTGCGTTCTGCAGACGAGTGAGATCGCAGAGGATCTGACCTACTATTTTGCAACGAGTGAGCAGGTTCCGTCCAGCGTCGGACTCGGTGTGCTGATGAACAAAGACAATACCGTCCGTCAGGCCGGCGGCTTTATCATTCAGCTGATGCCGTTCTGCGATGAGAAAGTCATTGAAAAACTGGAGCAGCGTCTGGCAGAAGTCAATTCCGTTACCGCATTCCTTGACGAGGGCCTGACTCCGGAGCAGATTCTTGAAAAACTGCTTGGAGACATGGACCTTGTGATCAACGATACCGTGCCGACCCAGTTTTACTGCAACTGCAGCCGTGAGCGTGTATCGAAAGCGCTGATAGCGGTCGGAAGAAAAGAACTGAACGAGATGATTCAGGAAGCAAAACCGGTGGAGCTGAAATGCCATTTCTGCAACAGCGCCTATGAATTTTCTACCGAGGATCTGAAAGAATTATTGCGTAAGAGCAAATAACAGTACTGTTTCAGGCGAAACGGAGGCTGTGAGAGCTTCTGTTTGCAGAAAATCTGTAACAGGGAACCAGATAGTGGAGGAAGAAAGAGATGAAACAGGGATTCGTAAAAGTTGCCGCCGCTTCCTGTGCGGTAGTGGTAGCGGATGTCAGAGAAAATACGAGAGTCATTCTGGAAACGATTCATAAAATGGAGGGCGAGGGAGCAAAGGTGATGGTGCTCCCGGAGCTGGCTCTTACCGGCTACACCTGTAGTGACTTATTCTGGCAGAGTCAGATGATTGATGCGGCGAAAGAAGGATTAAAGGAAATTGCCGATGGTACGAAAGAGACCGATGCGCTGATTTTTGTCGGACTGCCGTGGGAACAGGGCGGAAAGCTGTTCAATGTAGCCGCTGTGCTCTGTCACGGAGAGCTTCTCGGCATTGTGCCGAAAAAGTATCTGCCGAACTACAATGAATTTTATGAGCTGCGTCATTTTACGCCGGGAAAAGAAGCGGTGACAACAACGGAATTTTTTGGAAAAGAGGTTCCGTTTGGCATGAATCTGCTCTTCCAGTGTGAAAAAATGCCGCGTCTTAAGGTTGCGGCAGAGCTCTGTGAGGATCTCTGGACCCCAAATCCGCCGAGTGTGGCGCATGCGCTTGCAGGTGCGACAGTGGTCGTAAACCTTTCTGCCAGTGATGAAATGGTTGGAAAAGACAGTTACCGGAGAAGCCTTGTGAGCGCACAGTCGGCGCGTCTGATCTGCGGCTATATTTATGCGACAGCAGGTGAGGGCGAGTCGACGACAGATCTTGTCTTTGGCGGACAGCATCTGATTGCTGAAAACGGAACCATTCTTGCCGAGGCAAAACGATTTGAGAATCAGATCATTTGTGCAGATCTCGATGTGGATCGTCTCACAAGTGAGCGCAGAAGGATGACCACGTATCCGGAGCAGAGAACCGATGGGTATCAGGTCGTTCGATTCTCCTTGTCAATAGAAGAGACAAAGCTGACCCGTTACTTCGATCCACGGCCATTCGTACCGTCGGATAAGCATAACCGCGATCAGCGATGCGACGAAATTTTAAATATTCAGGCTATGGGACTGAAAAAACGTCTGGCGCATACCCATTGCCAGAGCGCAGTTATCGGTATTTCCGGTGGACTTGACTCGACGCTGGCATTGCTTGTAACGGCAAGAGCATTTGATCTGCTCGGGATTCCGAGAAAGCAGATCCTGTCTGTAACGATGCCGTGTTTTGGAACGACAGACCGTACGTATCAGAATGCATGTGAGCTGACGAGATGCCTTGGCGCAACCTTAAAAGAGATCGATATCAAGGAGGCTGTCAATCTTCATTTCCGTGATATCGGACAGAATCCGGAGAAACACGATGTGACGTATGAAAACGGACAGGCGCGTGAGAGAACGCAGATTCTGATGGATCTTGCCAACCAGTCCGGCGGTATGGTTATCGGAACGGGTGATCTTTCCGAGCTGGCACTTGGCTGGGCAACGTACAATGGCGATCATATGTCAATGTATGCAGTCAATGCATCTGTGCCAAAGACACTGGTGCGCCATCTGGTGCAGTATTATGCGGATACCTGCGGAGAGAAAGCACTTTCTGATATTCTCCTGGATGTGCTTGATACGCCGGTCAGCCCGGAGCTGCTTCCGCCGAAAGACGGTGTCATTTCCCAGAAGACAGAGGATCTTGTCGGACCGTACGAACTCCACGATTTCTTTTTGTACTATATGCTGCGTGTGACGTACGAGCCGCTGAAAATTTACCGTGTGGCGAAACTTGCGTTTGCCGGTGTTTACGATGATACAACAATCCTGAAGTGGCTGAAAACCTTCTACTGGAGATTTTTTGCACAGCAGTTTAAGCGTTCCTGCCTGCCGGACGGACCGAAGGTCGGAAGCGTTGCGGTTTCCCCGCGAGGCGATCTGCGCATGCCAAGTGATGCAAGCGTGAAACTCTGGAGAGAACAGCTTGACCGGCTGTAATCCATCGCATGAGATTCCGGCGCTTCTTCTGGTGCTTGCGATTGACGCGGTAAACTGTTCGGACGATAAGCATTAGAGTGTGTCTGGTTCACAGAATCAAGGATTGACAGATAAGACAACAGAAAAGCAATAGAAAAACAACAGAAAAATGGCTTCGGAGTGAGAACACTCAGGAGCCATTTTTAACTTTATTTGGTTGCAGAAGGATTGCGGGCCTGATCGAGAGCCTGGTCGATTGCCATGACAAGCAGTTCGGAGGTGTAGCGGTTATCCTCGCCGTAAATGAGGCCTTCGGTTGTCTGGTTTACGTAGATCTGACTTGCAATGGAATCGAGTGCAGGCTCCATAAGCGGGTACATAGCGGCCGTGGTCTCGCTTAGGTTATTCATTGAGATTGCGGTAATGCGGTCCTGCTCGACATCGACCTGTATATCGAAGGTCTGGTCACCGAGAGAAATTGTGGAGGTATAGATGCCGGGAATGTAGCGTGCACTCTCGGCAGAACCGGTGGATGAGGCCGCAGGTTTCTTCGCAGACTCCTTTTTTCCGGAACCGAACATAATCAGAAAAACCACGAGCAGAAGGATCGCGAGAGCGAGAAAAACAGTGGTGTAAACCACTTCTTTCATATGTAGTACAATGATTTTCGTTTTGGAACTCATGGGCGGGCACACTCCTTTTTGAAAAACCGTCTGTGAGCGGACGAGGGGCAAACGGACGGGCGTTTTTATTATAATGTATGTAAAAGAGAAATCGTTTATGAAAGAAAGTTTCGTAACATGCAAATTCCGAATATAATCTTTGGACAGTCTTTCTTCTGCCCGAGAATTAGTATATAATGTAATCGGTCACGATAACAGATTTCAGAGAAGAGTTGGGAAAAGAAGAGGGGAAAGATGAAAAAAAGAAAAATCAGAAGTACTATGAGTGTTTTTTTAACTACTTTTTTGCTTCTGCAGATTATATTACTGTTTCTGTACAAATCATTTATTGTTGATATTGCTAAAAAAAACGAGAAAAACCTGGTGGAAAATACACTGCAAATTTATCATAATACGATGGAAAGTGTATTGGAGCGACTTGACGATAACCTGGATCTTTTACTGGGATGTCGGCTGCTTTTGACACAGCTGAATGGAGAAAATAATCTGGAGAAAGTGAAAGCGCAGCATCAAATGCTGCAGATTCTTAAGGAAAGATGTAAAGATACCAAAGAAGCGGATGCCTATGCGATTGTTAATTGCAAAGACAACAGTATTTTGATTCAGAGAAATGGAAATATAACATATGATACAATAAAAGATATCAAAAAGTATCTTCAAAAGCGTAATACGTTTGATAAAACTCCTACATCCGGCTGGACTTCTACTGTCATGGGGGAGCAGGTGTATCTGGTAAAATATTATAATTATGGTGCAAATACGATCGCTGTATTGATATCAGAAAAAAGACTGGACTCTTTGTTAAACTATAATGATATGTCCATCAAAGAGGCAGCGTTCTATCTTACAGACAAAAAAGGGAAAATTCTGTGCGGTTCAGGAGAGGATTGGACATATGGAGAAGCGATAGAGAATCTGCAGAAACAGGATCCATCCATCAGTATCTATCGGGGATCTGTTCTGGAAGATGCATATCAGATGTATTACAGCGTAAAATCCTCCGAGTATGCCGCATATTCTACATCCGGTATCGTTATTTTTGGATTTTTAGTACTGTCTTTACTTTTCTTTGGAACAATTGTCTGGTATATGCAAAAAGAAATTTTTCAGCCGATTGCAGACCTGTCCTGGGTTTCCAGAAAAATTCACAGTGGGGATTTCAGGGCAAGAGCGGAATATAATACGAACAGCTACGAAATGGAAGAAGTAAAACAGGCATATAATGATATGGTACAGACGATTCTTGAAATGAGGGTAGAAAAGTACGAACAGGAACTTCGAATGAAGGATGTACAACTGAAGTATATCCATATGCAATTAAAACCACACTATTTCCTGAATGCTTTATCAACAATCAACAGCATGGTTTATCAGCACGAGGAAGAGAATGTCCATACCTTTATTCAGGCATTTTCACAGAATATCCGCTATATGTTTCGAACCGGTCTGCATACCGTTCCGCTGCAGGATGAAATAAAGAATGCCAGTGGATATCTGGAAATGCAGCGACTTATGTACCGGGATTGCTTTTATGTCTATATGGATATACCGGAAGAAACGCAGCAGTATCCGGTGCCGCAGATGATCCTGCATACATTTTTGGAAAATATATTTAAGCACGTGATCAGTATTGATTCGTTCACTACGGTTCTGATTCAGGCATTGTTGAGCTTTTCGGGGAAGGAAGTTTACTTAAAACTGGAACTATATATATCGCAGGGTCAATTTTCGCAGGAAATACTGGACTTTGTGAATAAAGATATGGAAATAACAGAAAAAGAAGATGGAAGTGGAATTGGAATAAAAAATGTAAAAGAGGTTCTGAAGATGATGTACCAGCAGGATCATCTTCTGTATTTTGAGAATCTGGAACCGGAAGGAACTAAAATAACCATATGGATTCCGAAAACACTGAAATGTACAGATGAGGAGAAAGACGAAGAGAGATGAATTTGCTGATTGTAGATGATGAAATTGTGACAACGCAGGTATTGGAAGAACAGCTGGATCGCGAGTTACTTTCTATTGACCAGATCTATGTGGCCTACAATACTTCTATGGCCAGAGATATTTTGCAAAAAAATAAAGTGGAACTGATTTTATGTGATATTGAAATGCCAAAGGAGAATGGAATTCATTTTCTGAAATGGGTACGAGAACAGAAAATCCAGACAGAGGTTATCTTTCTGACCAGCCATGAAAAATTTGAATATGCCTATGGAGCTGTACAGAATGGTGCGGCAAACTATCTGCTGAAGCCGATTGACATGAATAAAATCAATCAGACATTGCTTCGTGTGACAGAAAAAATAGTCTGGAAACAAAAAACGGAGGAAATCCGGGAATATTGGGAGAGCGGAATAAGAAAGATGGTGCGATATTTCTGGACAAGAGTATTGCTGGAACCCGGTGTGCAGAAACAGGGACTCGAGGAGGAAATAAAGCAGCAGGGGATAGAGGAAGAGATTCAGGAAAAATATTGTGTTGTGATTCTTCATTTTGCCAGTGGAAAACTGGACTTGGGTAAAGAAAAGGGACAGGAATCCATTTATAAATTTGCAATGGAAAACATTCTGGCAGAAGCATTCACAGAAAAAATCAAAATGGAAAATGTGATCTGCTGGGAAGAAAATAAGGGAACCTATCTTGGAATTCTGTCGGAATTTTCGGAAAAGGAGACGAAAGAGAGAGCAGAGCAGGTCAGAAACATATTTGAAAAATATTTTCCGGAGACATTGCAGATCGGATACATTTCCCCGAGTGTTCCTTTTTATGAAGTGGGTCTGGAAAAAGAAAAAATAATGGAATATGACAAAACGCATATTTATGACGAAGGGGAAATAAAGGAATTTATGGTATTGCTTCGAGAAAAGGAGGCGTCCGGACATATTCTGGACGAAGATTATATCCTGCAGTGTCTGAACAAGGGATTCAGGGTAAGTACAATGGAATATTTACAAAAAACGCTGCAGCATGTAAAGCAAACGATGCATTCCGTAGAAGGATTTCGCAATTTTCAGGTGGAACTGACACAGCTTGTAAGCAAATATCTCCATGATAAAAAGGAAAATATGAACAGCGTGATTCGTGATCCGATCTATCTGCGACTGGATATGAATGCGGTTAAATCGGAATTTTCTATGGTGCAGTGGATGACCTGGCTGATGAATAAGGTATTTGATCTGACACAGGAGGAACGGAAAGAAAAAACAGAAAAAAGGATCACAGATCAGGTAATTGATTATATCAGAGAACATTATACGGAAGATATTAACAGAAATACGCTTTCGGAGAGGTTTCATTTTTCACCGGAATACATTGGAAAAATGTTCCGGAAGGATATCGGAACGTCGTTGAATGATTATATTAATTCTCTGCGCGTGGAAAAAGCGAAACATTTGCTGGAAAACACCAATACAAAGGTGATTGATATTGCGCTGGAAGTCGGATTTGATACGCTTCCGTATTTCTCATCTGTATTTAAAAAATATACGGGAGTTTCACCGGCAGAGTTTCGGAAAAGAGAATAGATATCTTAAAAACGAAAGTTTTTGTACTTTTTTGTGTAAGAACTTTCGTTTTTTTTGCGTTATGATAAGTCTATCAAAAGGAACCGGAAAGAAGAAAGGAGAAACAAATGAAGAAAAAGATTTTGGCGATTTTGATGGCTACTTTGACAGTAGGATCTCTGCTGAGCGGATGTGGTGGAGCACAGAGCGGTGATGCAGCCGGAAAGCAGGAGAGCGGCAAACAGGAAAGCAGCGACAGCGAAGAACCGGCAGAGGTTGTATTTGCGTACATGACGCAGAACAATATCCCGGAGTCATCAGAACTGGAAAGAATTCAGAACCTGATCAACGATTATACAGTAGATAAGATCAATACGAAGGTCAAACTGGTACTGTTTTCCAATTCTGATTATATGAATCAGGTGAATCTGATGCTGGCATCCGGAGAACAGCTGGATTTATTTCAGGCATATAATACATCTCATCTGAAATATATCCAGGATGGAACAGCGCTGGATATTACAGAGTATCTGGACAATGATCTGAAAGAGACAACAGAAACTCTTTACGATGGTTTTCTGGCGCCGACAACGGTAGAGGGAAAAACATATGGAATTCTGAATATGGGTTCTAACTATGTACCGGGTGGATTTACCTATCGTGAAGATATTACAGAGAAACTTGGAATTGATATGAGCCAGGTTACCAAACCGGAAGATCTGACTGCAGTGTTTGCAAAGGTAAAAGAAGCTTATCCGGATATGACAATCATTGATCCGAACAGAGCGAATGCATTATTTGAAAGTTACCTGGGCAAGATTGATAAAATCGATCCATTAGGCGACAATATTGCCTCACCAGTTTCCGGTGTGGCTTATCAGGACAATGCAACTGTAGTGGATATGTATGAAACGACAGATTTCAAAGAACTGTGCGAACTGACCAGAAGCTGGTTTGAAGCTGGTTATTATGCAAGTGATGCAGCTACCACAACGGCAACTACCGCAGAATTACTGATGTCCGGCAACTGCTTTGGTACATTCTGTGGACTGGGTAATCCAAAGATTGCGCAGCAGTATACAAACAACTATGGTCATCCTTTTGAAAACGTACAGATCAGTGATTCTATGATCTGGTCTGGAAACGGCGGAGCATGGATGGTAAATTCCGGTTGTAAAGATCCTTCAGCAGCCTGCAAATTTATGAACCTGCTGTACACGGATGCATATGTAGACAACCTTCTGGTCTATGGAGAAGAAGGAGTGGATTACAAATTGGATGAAAATGGTTGTGCAGTAGCACCGGATGGATATACGGATCTGAACAGTGTAGCATATACCAATAATATGAACTACTATTTCTGGGGAAATAAATGGCTGACCTATCCGGTTGCAGGCGGTCTGTATGGAGAAGAAAAAGAGACAAATAAACAGCAGAATTATGATGGAGATCATTCAAATTATTATGGTTTCCTTTACGACTACAGTGATAAAGAAGCAGAATACACCGCATGCCAGAACATTGTAGAAGAGTATAAAAAATCTCTGTGGGTTGGTGCAGCAGATGTAGATACAACACTTGCCGAGATGACAAAACGACTGAAAGCAGCTGGTATGGATGACCTGATTCAGGCAAAGCAGGAGCAGCTGGATGCATGGATGAGTAGTAAGTAGAAAAGACTTTGAAAAAAGGAAAGGGCTGCGGAATATCACCGCAGCCTTATTTATAAAAGGGAGCTCGAATTATGCCAAAGAGTAAGAAGAAATATGCCAGTAAAAATACATTAGCATTGCTTTTCATTGCACTGCCAGGTATTACATATCTGATTATTAATAACTATATCCCGATTGTGGGAACCTTTATTGCGTTTAAAAAGTTCAGTTATGCAAAAGGAATCTGGGGAAGCCCATGGTGTGGACTGAATAACTTTAAATTTTTGTTTCTGACAGATGATGCATGGGTCATTACGAGAAACACGTTGTTATATAATCTGGCGTTTATTGTGATCGGAACAGTAGTTTCTGTGATTTTTGCAATCCTGCTGCATGAGCTGGGAGAACTGTTACGCGGAAAGTTTTTCCAGTCCGTGCTGTTATTTCCGCACTTACTGTCCTGGGTTGTAACGGCGTATCTGGTATATGCGTTATTGGGAAGTACAACCGGTTTTGTGAACAATACAATCTTAAATGCGCTGGGGAAAAAGGGCGTAGACTGGTATACCGCAAAAACGGCATGGCCGTTTATCCTGGTTATTGTATATCTTTGGAAGAATGCCGGATATAATGCGATCGTTTATATGGCAGGTATTGCAGGCATTGATAAGGAAATTTATGAAGCAGCAAAGATTGATGGCGCTTCTAAATTGAAACAGATTACTGCCATTACACTTCCGCTTCTGAGACCAACCATTATTATTATGACATTAATGGCAATCGGCCGTGTATTCTATTCGGACTTTGGTTTGTTCTATCAGGTACCGATGAATGCGGGAACCCTGTTTTCTACGACACAGACGATAGATACGTATGTATATCGCGGTTTGATGGAACAGGGTAATGTAGGAATGTCTTCGGCAGCAGGTGTATATCAGTCATTAGTTGGTTTTGCACTGGTAATGATTGCAAACTTTATTGTGCGGAAAAAAGATCCGGAAAACGCATTGTTCTAGGAGGCAGGATATGAAAAAGACAGTCAGCGATGAAAAACGATTTATTGCAATAGCAACAGTTATTTTAGTGGTAATCAGTATTGTGGCGTTGTTTCCGATGATTCTTCTGGTGGTTGCGTCCTTTACCGATGAAAATGAACTGATTACAAACGGATATCAGATTTTGCCGAAGAAACTCAGCTTGGAAGCATATACCTACATGGTAAAACAGGCAGCAACAATTGTAAGATCGTATCTTGTTACGATTGGAACAACCGTTGTCGGAACCGGATTAAGCGTGCTACTGACAACTTCGATCGCATATCCGATGGCACGAAAAACATTCAAATATAGAAATGCATTATCCTTTTTTGTGTATTTTACCATGCTGTTTAATGGAGGACTGGTGCCACAGTATATTATGTGGACAACATTTTTTCACATTAAAGATACGTATGCAGCACTGATTTTTCCGAATCTTCTGATGACAGCATTCAATATTTTCCTGGTAAGAAACTATTACAGCAACAGTCTGCCGGAAGCATTATACGAAGCTGCGCAGCTGGACGGAGCGTCAGAAATTGGAATTTTCACCAAAATTGTATTTCCGTTGTCGAAGCCGGTAGTTGCCACCATTGGACTGTTTACAGGTCTTTCCTACTGGAACAGCTGGACCAATGCTTTATATTACGTACAGGATCCAAAATATTTTGGTATTCAGAATCTGCTGATGCGTATCATGAAAAACATTGAATATCTGCGAAGCGGAGCATCAGAGCTGGCAGCGGAAGGACAGGCAGTTTCGCTTCCGGGCAACTCCATCCGAATGGCACTGGCATTTGTCGGAATTTTACCAATCATTATTATTTATCCGATGCTTCAGAAATATTTTATCAAAGGTGTGGTTGTCGGCGCTGTAAAAGGCTGACAGAAAGGAGAAACAGATGGCAGCATATGTACATTGTAATTTTCATTCCTGTATCCTGCGGATGCAGGTAGATGTTTCGATTCTGCTTCCGGAAAAGGAGCGGATGGAAGATGTGGAGCAGGGAAAAAAGGGAGAGACTTTCGGAAAAAACAAAAAATATCAGACCCTGTATCTGCTGCATGGATTTACAGGTGACCACCTTACGTATCTGCGGACCTCCAAAATTGAGCGTTATGCAGATGAGCATCAGATCATGGTGGTTATGCCAAGCGTATATAACAGCGCCTATACGGACATGAAATACGGACTGGATTATTTTTCTTATCTGACAGAAGAACTGACAGATTTTGTGGAGAGAAATTTCCCGGCAGCAACAAAGCGGGAAAACCGTTTTATTGCAGGAATGTCGATGGGAGGTTACGGTGCCTATAAATGGGGACTTACCTGTCCGGAAAAATTTGCGGCAATCGGAGGCGTTGCGGGATCTTACCATGCCGAATATCGTTATCAGGGAAAGGTTAACACGGTATCCACCCTTTGTGAAGCGTTATATGGTGATCCGCCTGCGATTACACCGGAGGTTCATGATGTTTTTACACTGTTGAAAAACCGGAAAGAAGAAGGAAGAGATATTCCGAGATTGTATACCTGCTGCGGTACAGAGGACAGACGTCACCAGGATTCGGTCGATCTGAAGGAGTTTGCGGATCAGCTGGGCGTTCCGCTGCTGTTTGAAGAGGGACCGGGAAGGCATGATGATATTTTCTTTGATGAGTATATTCAGAAGATTCTGGACTGGATGAACTTTGCGGGAAAATCAGTAGAAGAGTAAAATCTGCAGAGTATAAAGGGGGTTGTCTCGCCAGATTTTTTTAGTGCGACAGCCCCACGGGAAATACAGGGAGAAGAGGAAAATGGAGATAGAAAAAGCAGCCGTAGCCGGAACACTGGAATCCAGCGATTGTATGGTTACGGTAGAAGATGGAGATGGAAACATAGATCTGGTACTGGAAAGCACAGTGATTCATCAGTATGGAAATCAGATCCGTCATGTGGTTCTGGATACTCTGAAAAGTCTGGGAGTTCAGAACGTAAAAATTAAGATTGTAGATAAAGGAGCTCTGGACTGCACCATCCGTGCGAGGGTGGAAGCTGCGGTATACCGTTCCGCCGGACAGTCGGAGCAGCTGCCATGGGGAGGTGCAATCAGATGAGAGACGCAAAAAAGCGATTACGCCGTACCATGATGTTTTTAAATGCACAGAAGCCGGGACTGATTAAGGATCCGTATATTTATGGGGCAGATTCTCTGATGTTGGACCTGGAAGATGCAGTGGCAGAAAATCAGAAGGATGCAGCCAGATTTTCCCTGTTTCATGCACTGCGCACGATTGATTATCATGGAGCAGAACGGATTGTACGTATTAATGGTCTGGACACGCCTTTCTGGAAGGAAGATATCCGCTGCGCAGTAGCCGGTGGATGTGATGGCATCCGTATTCCTAAGACAGAGACAGCGCAGGATGTAAAAATAGTGGAGCAGCAAATTTTAAAGGCGGAGAATGAATTTGGCAGACCGGAGAACAGTACCTTAATTATGGCAGCGATAGAATCGGCAAGAGGTGTGGTGAAGGCATTAGAAATTTGCGAGGCTTCGAAAAGGCTGTTTGGTATCGCACTGTCCGGTGGAGATTACACGAAAGATCTGCATACCCACATTACGGGAACCGGAATAGAACTGATGGGAGCAAGACAGCAGCTTGTCATTGCTGCGCGGGCAGCAGGTGTGCAATGTTTTGATACCGTTTATACAGATCTGGAGAACGAAGATGGTTTTCGAGAAGATGTCAATACGATTCACCTGATGGGATTTGACGGGAAATCAATTATCAATCCAAGACAGATTCATATTGTACATGAAATTTTTACACCGAAAGAAAAAGAGATTATTTTTGCGGAAAAAGTAGTCCGTGAGATTGATAGCAAAAAGGCACAGGGAATCGGTGTATTTACTGTGGACGGAAAGATGATTGATATTGCATTTTATGATGGTGCAAAGCGAATAATCGAACTGGCCAAGGCTTCCGGTGTGTACGAGGGGGAACTGTAAGATGAAAAATGCAGTAGGGAGAGAAATTCCCGAGGAAATATTGAAGGCAACAGGAAAAGAAGTATTTCACGGAGTGCATTATTATGATGGTTATGAATATCAGAAAGATGGTCCGAAAACCCGCTGCGTGGTGAATTCCGATGGCAGCAAATTGGTGAAAACAATTCATGAGGCACTGGTGAAATGTGAAATCCGGGATGGCATGACAATTGGATTTCATCATCATTTCCGGGATGGTGATCTGGTTGTAAATATGGTGATGGAAGAAATCCATAAAATGGGTATTAAAAATATTACCATTTGTGCCAGTTCTCTGGGGAAAGCGCATGCAGGACTGGTACCGTACATGGAAGATGGAACGATTACAGGAATCCAGTCTTCTGGTGTGCGCGGTGAGATTGGAAAAGCGATTTCTGAGGGAAAACTGAAAGGGCTTGCAGTGATGCGCTCCCACGGCGGCAGAGTTCGGGCAATCGAAACAGGGGAAGTACACCTGGATATTGCATTTATCGGAGCACCGACGTGTGATGATTATGGAAACTGTCGTGGTATCGGTGGAAAAGCAGATTGCGGAGTATTGTCCTATGCGATGGTAGATGCTGATTATGCGGACCGGGTCGTAGCAATTACGGACTGTCTGGTGCCGTTTCCTAATTTTCCGACACATATTTCCATGACAAAGGTAGATTATGTAGTAGTGGTAGATGCAATCGGAGATCCCAAGAAAATTGCAACAGGTGCAGCGAAACCGACGAAAGATATGAGAAAACTGATGATGGCGGATTACTGTACACGATTTGTCACTTCTACCCCGTACTTTAAAGATGGATTTTCTTATCAGACCGGTGTGGGAGGCGCATCTATCGCTTCCACCATTTCGTTGGCAAAAATCATGAAGGAACGTGGAATCCGTATGCGTTTCGGCGTCGGAGGATTGACGAAACCGATGTGTGATCTTCTGGATAACAATCAGGTTGATGTACTTCTGGATACGCAGGATTTTGATCTGGATGCGGTAGAATCAGTAAAAGATATCAGGCATTTCAGAATCAGTGCCGGTGAATATGCAGATCCTTTTAACAAGGGCGCAGTAGTCAACAAACTGGATTTTGTGATTCTGGCAGCATTGGAAGTTGATGTAAATTTCAATTGCAATGTTGTAGTAGGTTCCGATGGCGTTATAACAGGCGCGCAGGGAGGTCATCCGGATACGGCGGCAGGCGCAAAATGCACCATTGTACTGACTCCATTATTGCAAGGAAGAATTCCGGCAATCTGTACGGAAGTAACAACAGTGACAACACCGGGAGAATCTGTAGATGTAGTCATCACGGAATATGGAGTTGCAGTTAATCCACTGCGAAAAGATCTGCTGGAAGCGGTAAAAAACAGTGGACTTCCGCTGAAAACGATAGAAGAACTTCGGGATTTGGCTTACCGGATTGCAGGAGAACCGGAGAAAGTAGAATTTGGCGAACGTATTGTAGGAATTATTGAAAGCAGAGACGGAACCATCATGGATGTAGTTCGTCAGATTAAACCATTCCAATTTAAAGAGGAAAAGAAGGTACTCCCGGAGTCAGTACATAAATAAGAGAAGGAGGGCAGGCAGTGGGGGACTATATGGAAGAAACAGGGGATCCTTTTACCGGGAAAAAGAAAGAGGAACTCAAAAAATTTCTGGAATACATGGGACTTACTTATGATGAGCAGATTACGCATTCCATTGTATTGCGAAAAGAGAAAGAAATCATAGCAACTGCTTCCTGCCAGAAAAATATCATAAAATGTGTTGCGGTATCAGAAGAGTATCAAGGACAGAATCTGCTGGCACATCTTATGACATCTCTGATTGAATATTTTTATGGAATGGGAATTTCTCATTTTTTTGGATTTACCAAGCCTCAGAACAAAGAACTGTTTTGCAGTATGGGAATGTATCCGGTGACACAGACAGAAAAAATTCTTCTTCTGGAAAATGACAAAAACGGACTGGAAAAATTCCTGAAACGATTAAAAAAAGAAACACAGGAACAACAGAAGTGCAAAGTGGAAAACAGGCATGAAAACGGTATTGGGGCAGTGGTTATGAATTGTAATCCCTTTACCAGGGGACATGAATACCTGATCCGGGAGGCGGCAAAAAAAAACAAATGGCTGCACATTTTTATCCTCTCAGAAGAACAGAGCTTTCTGACAACGAGAGAACGGTATCAGTTGGTAAAAGAAGGAATACAGGAAATTCCAAATGTGATTCTTCACCAGACCTCAGAATACATGATTTCGCCGGCTGTGTTTCCGACATATTTTATCAAAGAAAAAGCGAAAGCCTATGAGATGAATTGCCAGTTGGATATTCAGTTATTTGGAGAGCGTATTGCACCGGAACTTAATATAACGGATCGCTATGTAGGCAGTGAACCGGCCTGCGATGTGACACATACCTATAACCAGTGCTTACGGGAGCAGCTGCCGTGCTATCAGATCCGCTTTCATGAAATTCCCCGAAAAACATATGGAGACCAGATCATCAGTGCATCTGAGGTCAGAAAAAGATATGCGGAAAATCAATTAAAAAGCGTCTGCGGGATGCTTCCGGAAAGTACCTGGCGCTATCTGGAAAGGAAAAAGAATGAAAACGGAAAATAAGGTTTCCTTAGAGCAGGTATTGTGGAGCCGAGAAAAAAGGGTGGCAACGCAGAAAGAGCTTCTTGAAAAATATCCGGGTACCTTAATCTGCTTTATGCTCAATATTCCGGGTCCGGAAAAGGTAAATGAACTTTTCGAAAAGGTCTTTTATGAAGGACTAGAAAAGATACAGAATAAGCTGGAAACGGAAAAAATTTCGACGGAAGTCCGGCTGGTACAAGAAAACATAACCGGATATGAAGGATATTTGGTTGTGAAAGCAGACGGCTGCCAGGTGAAAAAGCTTATGATTGCTTTGGAAGAGACGAAGATCGGGAGACTGTATGATATTGATGTATTGGAAAAAGAAAATACGAAAATCAGCAGAAAGGATCTTGGATTTCCGGAAAGAAAATGTCTGTTATGCGACAACCCGGCCTGCCAGTGTGGCAGAAGCAGAAAACATTCGATCGAAGAATTGAGAAAAAAGATCTATGGTATCATATGGGAAGAACAGCTGCAAAGAGGCGTAGCTGCTGAGATCAGTCAGGCACTGATGGAGGAAGTGTATACAACACCAAAACCAGGCTTAGTAGACCGGGAGGATACCGGTGCGCATACAGATATGAACTGTCAGACATTTCAAAAGAGTACAGAGGCGATCGCCGAAGATCTGGCGGCAATGTTTGAAGCCGGGTATTCCTGGGAGGCAGATCCGAAGACATTGTTTCCCCTTCTCAGAGAAAGAGGAAAAAAGACGGAAGAAAAAATGTTTGTTGCAACCGGAGGAGTCAATACGCACAAAGGAATCATTTTTACGATTGGCATTCTTGCAGCTGCAGCCGGAATTTCCCTGAGAAATTACGGAAAAATCGAGTCGGAGGATGTTTGCCGGATCAGTCTGGAAATGACAAAAAAAGAGTTGGAACAGGATCTGAGAAAATTAAAACAAAGCTCGGGGATCACGCATGGAGAAAAAATTTACTGCCATCTGGGCGAGAAAGGAGTCCGGGGACTGGCGATGAGCGGATATCCGATTCTGTGTGAACGTACGGTTCCTCATATGAAGCAGTATATAGCAAATAACAGGGATCAAAATCAGATCAATGTACAGATTCTTCTTGAAATTATAGCAGAGCTTACGGACACAAATGTCATCAGCAGAACCAGTGAGAAAGAAATGCGATGGCTGCAAACGGAAGCAAAGGCAATTCTTAAGACAGGTGGTGCTTTTTGCGCGGAGGGTTTGCAAAAAGTGCGAGAACTGAATCAGATTTGTATCCGGAAAAATATGAGTCCGGGCGGAGCTGCGGATTTACTTGCAGCAACGATTTTTTTGTGCCGCATGGAAACACTGATGGAACGTTTGAAAAGTATAATACAATAAAAATATATGACGCTGTCATTGCTCTTAAAATGTACGGCCGCTCTTAATGCTGAATATTTTTAGCTGTTGAGAGCGGCCGTTTACGTTAGAAATATATGGCAGTATTTTCAGAAGGAAATGGTTACTGTTTGCCTGAAGGTTGATTGCATCGAAAAAAGGAGTCTGCTATACTGTAGATATGTTTATCTTTGGAGCAGAAGTGGATCAGAACAGGAGGAGCGAAACATGAGTCTGCAGTTTATCATGGGAAATTCGGGGGCTGGAAAGTCGAGATATGCGTATCAGAAAATTCTGGCGGAAGCGATGCGCCACCCGGAGAAAACTTATCTGATCATTGTGCCGGAGCAGTTTACAATGCAGACGCAGAAAGAGCTTGTGTCACTGCATCCGGCGGGCGGTATTTTAAATGTTGATATTTTGAGCTTCCAGCGTCTGGCTTACCGTATTTTTGAGGAGACCGGAGGCAGTCTGTACCCGGTGCTCGAAGAAACGGGAAAGAGTCTTGTGGTAAAACGCGTTGCACAGGAGAAGAAAAAGGAGCTGACGATTCTTGGAAGTACGTTAAAGAGAACCGGCGCAGTTTCGCAGATGAAATCGTTGATTTCCGAGCTGAAGCAGTATCAGATTGCGCCGTCCGAGCTTGATACGTGGGCGGAGGAGACGGGAGAGAAAAAGCTGCTGGCAGCAAAGCTGAAAGACACCGGGGTAATCTACCGTGCATTTGAAGAATATCTGGAAAATCGCTACGTGACGGCGGAGGATGTGCTGGAGGTTCTGGCGGGAAAGCTGGAAGAATCATCACTCATTCGAAACAGTGAGGTACTGGTGGACGGATTTACCGGATTTACGCCAGTACAGATCGGTGTGCTTGGAAAACTGTTCCGGCTTTGTGAAAAGGTCTATGTGACGATTATTATGGATGAGCGGGAGGATCCGTATAAAAAGGCAATCCCGCACCAGCTCTTTGCGATGAGCCGCCAGCTGATTCAACAGCTTATGAAAGCGGCAGACGAAGCAGGGTGCCCAGTGGAGCCGGAAATCTGGGTCAGACGCTCGGGATATGGCCGTTTTCAGTCGGGAAGCATGATGGATCAGTTGGAACAGAACCTGTTTCGATATGGAATAAGAAGGATTGTCGGAACAGAGGCAGGAAAAAGAGCAGAGTCAAAAGCAGGGGCAGGAACAAATGGAAAGAACAAAAAAGAAATTGGGCCAAGCACGCTGGAAAATGCACAGAAAACGAAAAAGGAGCATTTGGAGTCCGGACAAAATCTGAAACAGCAGGGTATTTACATTAGTGTAGCGCCATCTCCACGTGCGGAGCTCGAGGAAACGGTGCGCCTGATCCGCCGCATGGTGCGTGAGGAGAAGATGCGGTACCAGGATTTTGCCGTTCTGACCGGAGATCTTTCCATTTATGGCACATATGCGCGGGAAATTTTTGAAAAATGCGGCATTCCGTACTTTGTGGACGAAAAGCATTCTGTGCTGATGAATCCGTTCGTGGAATTTCTGCGCGCGGCGATCGAGATGGTGGTACAGAGCTTTTCCTACGAGAGCGTCTTCCGTTATCTGCGCTGCGGCCTTTCGAGTCTGAGCCGCGAGGAGACAGATGCGATGGAAAACTATGTTCTGGCACTTGGCATCCGCGGGCTGAAAGCGTATGGGGAGACGTGGACGCGGGGATACCGCGGCATCAAACCGGATGAAGTGCCGCAGCGCAATCTCCTGCGGGAAAAATTCTATGCCGAAGTGCAGCCGTTTGCAGAACAGATGAAGAAAAAAGACGCCACGGTGCGGGAGCGGACGGAGGCCCTGTACGCACTGGCGGTGCAGAATCGGATGCAGGAAAAACTTGAGGAGCGGCGGCAGCAGTTTGAAGAGCGGGGGCAGGAGGCATTTGCAAAAGAATACAGCCAGATTTACGGTATTGTCATGGAGCTTCTGGATAAGATTGTCGAGGTGCTGGGCGAGGAAAAAATGACACTGGCAGAGTATCAGGAGATTCTGGAGGCGGGCTTTGCAGAGGCTTCTGTTGGCATTATTCCGCCGACAGCGGATCAGGTGCTGGTCGGAGACAATGAACGGTCACGTCTGAAGGATATCCGCGTGCTGTTTTTTGTCGGTGTGAACGATGGACTGATTCCGCGCCACGATGCGGGGGGCGGTATCCTGTCGGAGTATGACCGTGAGGAGCTGGAGCGAGCGGATGCAAAGCTGTCCCCGACGGCGCGTGAGACGATGTATCAGCAGAAATTCCATCTCTACCGAAATCTGACGAAGCCGTCGGAGCGGCTGTATCTTTCGTTTGCAAAGGCAGGTGCATCCGGCGAGGCGCAGAATCCGTCGTATCTGATCAATGAAATCCGGAAACTCTTCCCGGAAATTCCGGTGCGGGATATCGAAAAAGAAGAAAATCCGGAGGAGAAACTGGAAATGCCGCGTTCCGGGGAGGCACTGTTTCTGGAGGAGCTTGGAAAGGCGGCAGAGGGCGAGATAAATCCGCTGTTTGAAGAGCTTTACCGCTGGTATGCGGCGCATCCGGAGGCGGGGATTCCGGCGGAGACGTATCGGAAAGCGGCCTTTCTGCGCTGTGCGGATGGTGTGATCGGAAGGAGTGCGGCATCGGCGCTGTACGGGGATACGTTAAAAAACAGTGCGACACGGCTGGAAAAGTATGCGGCATGTGCGTTTGCCCATTTTATGGAGTTTGGTCTCCAGATTCGCGAGCGGGATCAGTATGAGCTGAAAGCGGCGGATATGGGAACGGTCATGCATGAAGCGCTTGAGAAGTTTTCGAAAAAGCTGCAGGAGAACGGTGAGACCTGGAAGACGGTGACCGATGACACGCGTGACCGTCTGATTGAGGAGTGTGTCGAGGAGACGATGGCGGACTATGGAAACACAATTTTTCAGAGTTCAAGCCGGAATCAGTACCGCATCATCCGCGTAAAGCGGATTCTGAAACGAACTGTCTGGGCACTGCAGCAGCAGATCCGGCAGGGAGAATTTGAGCCAGGGGAGTTTGAGGTTTCCTTTTCCATGGAGGATTCCCTGTCTGCGATCAACATTGAGTTGTCGGAGCATGAGAAGATGCGGCTGCGCGGACGGATTGACCGTGTGGATCTCTGCGAAACGGACGATAAGGTGTATGTGAAAATCATCGATTACAAGACAGGAAATACGTCACTTGATCTGGTGGCACTCTACTATGGATTACAGCTGCAGCTGGCAGTTTATCTCGATGCGGCGGTGGAGCTGGAGCAGAAAAAGCATCCGGGTAAGCTGGTGGAGCCTGCAGGGGTATTTTATTATCATATTGATGATCCGATCCTCGACCAGGAAGAAGATGAGACCGATGAGGCGTGGGGCAGACGGATGCTGAAAGCACTGCGGATGGATGGCCTTGTAAATGCAGATCGGAAGGTAGTGGAGCTGCTCGACCGTGTACTCGAGGACGGAACGACGTCGGATGTGATTCCGGTTGGAAAGAAGAAGGACGGAAGCTACACAGGCTATTCGAAAGTGGCATCGTCGGAGCAGTTTGACGTGATTCGGACATACACCAGAAAGAAGGTACGTGAGATCGGCGAGGGCATTTTCTCGGGAAATGTAAAAATTTCGCCGTTTCAGCGGGATGGAGCAACGGCATGCGCATATTGCGAATATCAGGGAATCTGCGGATTCGATCAGAAAATTCAGGGATATGAATACCGTAAATTAAAGGGCATGGATACAGAACTGCTGATGAAGGTAATGCAGGAGACAGCACAAAGAGATCAAAAAGAGTGACTGCTTTTGAAAAAGTGAAATATGGTGCATTTTTTCCAAGTGAGGGAAAGAAAATCAGCCAGAAAGAAGAGGGAAAGAACATGGCAGTAAAATGGACAGCGGAACAGCAGAAAGTCATTGATGCGAGAGACCGGAATCTTCTGGTCAGCGCGGCGGCGGGTTCCGGAAAGACGGCGGTTCTGGTAGAGCGGATCCTTGCAATGGTGAAAGACCCTGTGCATCCAATCGACATTGACCAGCTTCTTGTCGTAACCTTTACGCGTGCGGCGGCAGGAGAAATGAAAGAGAGAATCGGCCGCGCTCTGCAGCAGAGCCTTGCGGAAAACCCGGAAAATGAGCATTTACAGCGGCAGCAGACCCTGCTTCACCATGCGCAGATCAGCACAATTCACGGTTTCTGTTCCTATGTGATAAAAAATTACTTTCAGATGATCGATCTCGATCCGGTGTACCGCATGGCGGATGAAGGGGAGATCCGTCTGATGAAAAGCGATGTGATCCAGAAGGTCATGGAAGAACGCTTTACGGAAAAGGAGTCTGCATTTACACGGTTTGTGGAGAGCTACGCGGCGGGAAAGCAGGATGACGGGCTCGATGCACTTGTGCTGAAACTGTATGAGTTTTCCATGAGCTATCCATGGCCGGAGCAGTGGCTCGAAGAGTGCCGGGCGGCGTACCAGATGGATTCACCGGAAGCAGTGCAGGAGAGTATCTGGGTACAGGAGCTGATGAGCGAGGCGAAAAAGCGGCTCTCGAGTATTCTGGAAGGGATTCAGGAAAACCGGAAAACAGCAGCAAGCTCTGGAGGACCGTATTTATATGATGAGGCGCTGGCTTCTGACCAGCAGATGGTGGAAGAACTGCTGGAAACAGAATCGTTTGATGAACTGGTGTGCGCGATGGCCGGAATGAAGTTTAAAGCACTTTCGCGGAAAAAGGCAGACGATGTGAGTGAAACGCTGAAAGATCAGGTAAAGGCGGAGCGCGATGCATGCAAAAAGGAGCTGCAGAAGTTAAAAGAGCAGTTCTTTGAGAAGGACAGCGCTGCGATTGCGGAGGAGATTGCCGACTGCCGGGAGCCCATCGGGGTGCTGATTGATCTGACGGAGCAGTTTGCAAAAGCGTTTGCGGAGAAAAAACGGAGCAAAAATATTCTCGATTATGCTGATCTGGAACACTTTGCGCTTGAAATTCTCGTGCAGCAAAAAGACGGCTGCCTGGTGCGGACCGATGCGGCGCGGGAGCTGTCGGAGCAGTTCCGGGAAATTATGATCGATGAGTACCAGGACAGTAACTTTATCCAGGAGGCGCTCCTCTCTGCCGTGTCCGGCGAGGAGGACGGCAGATGGAACCGGTTTATGGTCGGCGATATCAAGCAGAGTATCTATGGTTTCCGTTTGGCGCGGCCGGAGCTGTTTCTGGAAAAATATCACACGTATCAAAAAGAGGGAGAAAGTCAGCAGAGGATTGATCTCGACAAAAACTTTCGAAGCCGGCAGGAGGTGCTTGCGACGGCGAATTATGTATTCCGGAAACTCATGAGCCCGGAGCTCGGCGGCATTGCGTATGACGAGGCGGCGAGCCTCCATGCGGGTGCGGCGTTCCCGAAAAAAGAAGAGGGAAAGACGGATCCGTGGCAGACGGCATACGAAACGGAGCTTCTGCTGCTGGACGACCAGGCGCCGGAGCTGGAAGATGATAAATCCCGCGAGACGAAGATGGAAACGGAGGCGGCTGCCGTTGCGGCGCGCATCCGGGAAATGGTTGGAAATGAGGAAGTTGTGGATAAGGAGACCGGGGAATACCGGAAAATCCAGTACCGGGATATCGTCATTTTGCTCCGTGCGGTCAGCGGCTGGTCGGAGACGTTTTCGCGCGTACTGCAGGCGGCTGGAATTCCGGCTTACAGTACATCAAAAACGGGATACTTTTCCACGCAGGAAATTGTGACGGTGCTGAATTACCTGCATCTGTGTGACAATCCTTGTCAGGAAATTCCATTTACGGCCATTCTGCGTTCCCCCATCTGCGGATGCACAGACGCGGAGCTTGCGGCGGTGCGTTGTGTGGATAAAGAGGTAAAAATTTACGAGGCATGTGGAAAATATGCGGTGACTGGGGAAGATGAAGCGCTCAGGGAGAAACTTAGGAGGTTTCTTGCACAGCTTGAGACGCTGCGATGCCGCGTGCCGTATACGCCGATTCATGAGCTGATCACACAGATTCTCGAGGAGACGGGTTACGGTGGCTATGCATCTGCGATGCCGGGCGGTGTGCAGCGGCGGGCGAATCTGGAAATGCTGGTGGAAAAGGCGGTGGAATTTGAAGCGACGAGTTATCGTGGATTGTTCAACTTCATTCGTTATATCGAACAGCTGCAGAAGTATGAAGTGGACTTCGGAGAGGTGAATATTTACGGTGAGAGCGCAGATACCGTGCGCATCATGAGTATTCATAAGAGTAAAGGACTGGAGTTTCCGATTGTATTTCTCTCCGGTATGGGAAAATCGTTCAACCAGATGGACAGCCGTGCAGCACTGGTGCTGCATTCCCGGATGGGCATCGGCGCAGATGCGATCGATCCCGAACACCGCGTGCGCCAGGCGACACTGCCGCGGCAGATCATCCGCCAGAGCATGAAACTGGAAAATCTGGCGGAGGAGCTGCGTGTGCTCTACGTTGCGATGACACGCCCGAAGGAGAAGCTGATCATGACAGGCATGGCATCGAAGCTGGAGAGCCGTGTAAAACAGTGTGCGGCACATGCGGGACGGCAGGAAGAACTGCTGTCGTATCAAACCTTAAGCAGCGCATCCGGCTATCTTGACTGGATTCTCCCGGCTTTTTCACGAAATCGCTGTTTTGATGGGCTGTATGAGCAGTTCGGCCTTGCGGGAAATGAGGAAAATCCGCTGTATGCGGAGAAAATTCCGGTCACAATCCGTCTTGTATCACCGGCGGGACTTGTCGAGGGCGAGGTGCTGCATCAGATGGAGCGCGCGGTCAATGAACAGAAAATCATGGAAATTCCGAAACAGCCGTCGAGAAAAGAGACGCTGAAAGAGCTTGTGGAAGAACGGTTTGCATATCAGTATCCTTATGAGAATGAGAAACAGATTCCGGTAAAGGTAACGGTTTCCCAGCTGAAAAAGGCAGGGATGGAGGAATCGGAGATCGGAAAAGAGCTGTTTGTGCAGGAAGAACTCGTACCGATTGTGCCGGGCTTTATGAAAAAGGATCACGCTGAGGCCCTGACGGGAGCTGACCGCGGAACGGCGTACCACCGCCTGCTGGAATGTCTCGATTACCGCAGGGCGTACAGCATCAAAGAGCTGATGGCACAGACGGAGGAACTGATTGCAGAAGGAAAAATGACGAAAGAGGCAGTGGAATGCATTTATTTCAAATCTGTTCTGGCGTTCGCAAAGAGTCCGGTCGGAATGCGGATGCGGAATGCCTTTCTAAATGGAACCCTGAAGCGGGAGCAGCCGTTTGTGATGTCCGTTCCGGCAAGTGAGGCAGATCCGTCCTATCCGGAAGATGAAACCATTCTCGTGCAGGGAATCATTGACGCATGGTTCCCGGAGGGGGATGAGATTGTTCTTGTGGACTACAAAACGGATCGTGTGAGAGAAGCCGGGGAGCTGAAAAAGAGGTATGAAAAACAGCTCGCCTACTACCAGCAGGCACTGGAGCGGACGACAGGGAAGAAAGTGAAAGAGAAAATTATTTATTCGCTGGCACTGGATGAAGAGTTGGTATTGTAGGAAAAAACTACTAGAAAAAACAACTGTCAAAACAGGGATAAAGTATGATATCATAGTTGAGAAACAAACAGGTATTGAGAAATAAAGAGAAAAAAGGAGATTCAGCGATGATTCGAAAAATTGTTCAGATAGAGGAAGACAGATGTACAGGATGCGGGCTTTGTGCGCATGCCTGTCATGAAAGTGCGATTGCGATGGTTGACGGGAAGGCAAAGCTGATCCGGGATGACTACTGCGACGGATTCGGTGACTGCCTGCCGGTCTGTCCGGCAGATGCGATTTCGTTTGTGGAGCGGGAGGCGCTGCCGTATGATGAGGAGGCGGTAAAAGAGAACCAGCGGAAGGCAAAAGAGGCGGCCGGACAGGAGAATACCGGAGCAGGAAAAGCAGGTGAAAACAGCTGGGCGATTGACCGTGCAGATGCGCAGGAAAATTCTGCAGCAGTTCCGTCCCGGCTCCGCCAGTGGCCGGTGCAGATCAAGCTGGTGCAGGAGCGGGCTTCGATGTTTGCAGGAGCAGACCTTCTCGTTGCGGCGGATTGTACAGCGTATGCGTATGGAAACTTCCACCAGGATTTTATTCGGGATCATGTCGTTCTCGTAGGCTGTACAAAACTTGACGATATCGATTATTCCGAGAAACTTGCGCGGATTTTTATGTGCAATGATATTAAGAGTATCACGGTTGCACGCATGGAGGTTCCGTGCTGCGCAGGAATGGAGCGTGCCGTGAAGATGGCACTGAAAGAGAGTGGAAAGAAGATTCCGGTGAAAACCGTGGTGATTTCTACGGAGGGGGAAATTTTGTAGAAAATCAGATATAGTAATTAGCGTGTGCCCTTAAAAGTATTTTTACAATTGGTACATTCTGCTTTGTGGAATATGTAAGACGAAAAAAATGAAAAGCTCGGTAAGAGGTATTAGAAAAATGAGTATGACGAAGATACAAAAGGAGCTTCTTGGTGCGCTGATCGGTCTGGCCCGGTCGGTAGATGGAAGAGGAGAAGCAGCAAAAGGTGAATCGCAGGAGTTTTCCAGCGGTGACAGCAATGGTCACCGCCCGGACAAAGCCACGCATGAGATTCTGCTTGGCGGAATTTGTGCGGCAAATCCGGAAAAAGAGCTGAGGGAAGAAGAGGGGAAATCCTGGATTGTACGCGTGGAGGCAGAAAAGAACCGTCTGAATCCGGATTGCGCAGTGTGCAAGGGAAAATGCGGCAGAACAGATAACTATGATCTCGAAGAAATGGAGACAGATGAACCGTCGGATCGGGCACGAAAAGAGCAGATTCTTGCGGAATTGTTTCCGATGGCAGAAAAACTGCAGCAGCTTCGGAAAGAAACAAAAGAGCAAAACGAAGAATTGCAGGGGGCGGTTAATTTTTTGTATAAGGCATTGTTTGCGATTGGAAACTATGTCGGGGAAAAGAGTCTGCAGAGCGTGGTGCAGGAGATGAATAACCTTTTTGTTAAATTGGAAAATATATTAAAATAAGTAGAAAATAAGAAAAATCCTCTGTCCGGAGTGTATAAAAAACCCCGGAAACAGGGGATTTTTTGCGTTCTGCGCCAAGTGCATAAAACGTATTATCGCGTTTTCACAAAGTTTTGCAAAAGCAGACAAAATTGCAGACAGGCGCTTGCAACAGAAAAATGAATAGGTTATAACATTATAACAAGGTGGCAGGAGAACCAATACAAAGAAATGAGATCCTAGTGGCATATAAACAGAAAGAATACAGGGAAAAGATGAAAAGGGACGGAAGCGGGATGGAGAAGAAAAAATATATCCTTCTGGATGTTGGCGGAACGGAAATCAAAGGAAGTGTGTCGGACAGAAATGGAGTAAGAACAAAAATCCGGAAATTTCCAGCACAGGCGCAGAAGAGCACAGAGAAGATTCTGGACAATTTTGCAAAGATCTGCCGGGAACTGATGAGAGAAGCAGACGGAAGTGTTGTCGGAGTTGGGATGGCGATTCCGGGTCCGTTTGATTATGAAAATGGAATCAGCCGGATGCAGGGACTGAATAAGTACGATGCCATTTACGGGATTCCACTGGAAAGAGAAATCAAGGCGCGCGTGCCGGAACTTGGATCAGCACGATTTTTGTTTTTACATGACATTGAAGCATTTGCACTGGGAGAAAGCTGGTACGGAAACTGTCGTGATGCGGATAAAATTCTGTGCGTCTGCATCGGAACCGGCGCCGGGTCGGCTTTTGTAGAAAACGGGAAAACGGTGAAAACAGGAAAAGGTGTGCCGGAAAATGGATGGATTTATCAACAGCCGTTTGGAGATTCCATTTTGGACGATTATCTTTCTGTGCGCGGTCTGGAGCAGATTAGCCTGGCTGTGACAGGAAAAGTGTGGAGTGGAAAAGAATTGTATGGTCTGGTAAAAGCGGGAAACATGGAGGCAGAAGAAGTCTGGAGAAGATTTGGAGCAGATGTGGCGGCTGGCCTTCTTCCTGTGCTGGAGAAATATCATCCGGATCTGCTGCTTCTGGGCGGACAGATTGCAAAAAGTTTTTCCTGGTTTGGAAAAGAACTGGAAAGAGAGTGCGAGAAAAGAAAGATTCGGATTCAGATAGAAACGGAAACATCCGGCCGTGCCATGGAAGGCCTGTTGTCACAGTTTCCTGAAAAAACACAATAGAGCAAAAATATTTTCAGAAACAAAAATATAATGCTATGGAGAGAAAAGAAGAAGGAGAAACTGCAAAAATGGATAGAAATCCGGGAGCACCGCCGCTATATGCGCAGCTGGAACAGATTCTGAAACAGCAGATCGAATGCGGTACGTACAAAAAAGGAGATTTTCTGCCAACAGAAAAAGAGCTGATGGAAAAGTACGAGCTTTCGCGTGTGACAGTACGCCAGGCGATGGCGAATCTGGTACAGAGCGGTTACGCACGTGCACGGCGTGGCATCGGAACAGATGTTGTCTACGAGAAAGTCGAAGAGCAGATGGAAGGTGTCATCAGTTTCACGGAAGAAATGAAAAAGCATCATATCGAAATGCAGACAACATACTGCAAGATGGAACTGATAAGTCCCGGGGAAACGGTAGCAAGAAGTCTGCAGATTCCATTGACGGAGCCATGTTATTGCCTGAAACGTGTGAGGAATGCTGTGGGAAAACCCATGGTCTATACCATTACGTATCTGAAAAAAATCTGCGAACTGCCAACAGAGCCGGAGCCATACATGGAATCGCTGTATCAGTATCTGCGGGAGGAACATGGAATCTATATTGAATCCGGCCGGGATACGCTTGAGGCGGCACTTCCATCGGAAGAGGTGCAGAAAGCACTGAAAATTGATGCGCAGATGCCTATTTTTATCCGGACACGGCAGACATTCCGGAAGGGCGGCGAGGTTTTTGAATATTCGATCTGCTATTATCCGGGAAATCGTTATAAGTACACGGTGGAACTGTAAACATATGACATGTAAAAAAACGAAACCGGACAGAAGTGCGAAATCCGCCAGATGCGAAAGCGTTGAAACAAAGATGATAGGTCTGATCGGCGCAGGAAACACCCCAATGGATGGAAGAAAAATTAAGAAAAGGAAAAGAATCCAAATGAATTTAAAAAAGAAATATGGAAACTACGAATTACATCCGCAAATGAAAATCACAGGATATGAAAATGAAATCTGGGATGAAAAAAAGGAGATCATTGAAGAATTAAAACGGGCGGTTCAGGAAAAACAGAAAGAAAAGAAAACCTGTATTCTTTCCTTTGATCTGTACCCGGGTGTACGAAAAGAAGAAATAATGGAACTGGCCAATGCGCTGCAGCCAGACCGGATTTTTGATATCGAAGACTGTGCCAAAGACGAAGAAACGCTGTTAAGAGAATTTAAAGATTACATCACCGATGACCGTGTTTTCGGCATTATGTGTCATAAAACCATAGACACCTGGTTTGAGAGCGAAAAGCTGGAAACCATGAAAAAAGCAATTGAGACAGAACGTGCGGAAGAAAAAGATACAAACGGTGGTCTGATCGTGATCGTTGGTACAGCGGCAGAGCTTCTGACCGAGGCAGATCTACTTGTTTACTGCGATCTGACCCGCTGGGAAGTTCAGCTCCGCTATCGGAGCGGCATGCCAAACTGGCACAGTACCAATTATAATGATCCGATCCTGACGAAATATAAACGGGGATTTTTCATTGAATGGCGTCTGGCGGACCGCTATAAAAAAGAGCGGTATGAAAAATTCACGTATCTTCTGGATACGGAGAAAGAAAATGCACCGGTTCTTACAACGGGAAATGCCTTCCGAGGCGCACTGCAGCAGCTTGCCAGAAAGCCATTTCGTATGGAGCCGTATTTCGACCCTGGCGTATGGGGCGGTCAGTGGATGAAGGAAAACTTTGGTCTGGATGCATCGAAGGAAAATTTCGCGTGGAGCTTTGACGGAGTTCCGGAGGAAAACAGCCTGAATCTGGAAATCGGCGGAAAAGTCTTAAAAGTACCGGCACAGGATCTTGTCTTCTATGCGCCGCATGAACTGCTGGGTGAAAGAGTCCACGGCCGGTTCGGCGCAGAATTCCCGATCCGTTTTGACCTGCTGGATACGATGGGCGGTCAGAACCTTTCCCTGCAGGTACATCCGCTGACCGAATATATCTATGAAAAATTCGGCATGCCATATACGCAGGATGAGAGCTACTATCTTCTGGATGCCGATGAAGACGAGGAAACGTATGTATACCTCGGTCTCAAAGAAGGCGTGGATAAAAAAGAGATGGGGCGGGAACTTCGTGCAGCAGAAAAAGGAGAAGAACTTTTCCCAGCTGAAAAATATGTCAACAAAATTCCGGTCAAAAAACACGATCATGTGCTGATCCCGGCAGGAACGGTGCACTGTTCCGGCAAGAATACAATGGTACTGGAAATCAGCGCGACACCGTATATTTTTACCTTTAAGCTCTGGGACTGGGGCCGCCTTGGCATGGATGGACTGCCGCGTCCGATCCATCTCGACCACGGTATGAAAAATATCCAGTGGAACCGCGATACCAAATGGGTGTACGACAATATCGTCGGCCAGCAGAAAACGCTGGAAAAAACAGAAAACTGTGAAGTAGAGCGCACCGGACTGCACAGCCGCGAGTTTATCGACACAATCCGCTATACACTTTCCGGGCCGCACACCATCTCGATGGATGACACGGTTCATGTGATGAATCTTGTGGAGGGACGAAGTGCCCGCATCGAGAGCATGGATGGCAGCTTTGCACCGTTCACGGTACATTACGCAGAAACCGCCATCGTTCCTGCAGCGGTCGGAACATACCGGATTGTACCGGAAGAGGGCGAAATGATTAAAATGCTGGTGGCATCTGTGGGGTAAAGAGAGATAAAAATTTTGAGCAACATAGAACAGGAAAAGGAGAAATTATCATGACACACAAAATCAGAGAAGTCTACATCGTACATCATTCCCACACTGACGTGGGATACACCGATCTGCAGGAGCAGGTGATCTACAATCAGGCAAACAACATCCGCCGGGCAGTCGAACTGATTGAAAATGGAATCAAAAACAACACAACCCAGAAAGATCTGAAATGGAACTGTGAGACATGGTACTGCGTGGAGCAGTTCTTCAAAATGGCAACGGAGGAAGAAAAAGAAAAGTTTTTCGATCTGGTAAAAAAAGGAAACATCGGTCTGTCTGCCAATTATCTGAACTTTAATGATCTTGCCGACTGCAAATATCTGAAAGAAAAAATCCATACGATGCAGGAAATCTGCGGCGAAAAAGGAATCCAGATCAAAACAGCCATGATTGCAGATATTAATGGTATCTCCATGGGACAGCGCGATGCCCTGATCGAAAACGGAGTAGAATTTTTGTATACCAATATCCATACCCATCACGGCATGTATCCGCTGTATCAGAACCAGAAACCGTATTTCTGGGAAAATGAGAACGGACAGCGTCTGCTGGTATGGAATGGTGAGCATTATAACCTGGGAAATGCCCTCGGCATTGTTCTGAACAAAAATGTTAATTTTATGACGGAAAACTACTTCGGCAAAAAGAATGGTGATGTGACAGGACTTCTGGAAAATCTGCACACGAATCTGGCTGCGAGCATAAAGGAATATGAAGAAAACGGTTATCCGTACGATTTCTATATCACCAGTGTTTCCGGCGTTTTTTCGGATAATGCGCCGATCAACCCGGCCATTGCAGATACGGTTGCGCTGTTTAATGAAAAATATGGCGAAGAAGTCACCATGCATATGGTGACGCTTCAGGAATTGTATGACAAAATCCGGGATAAAGTGCAGGATGCACCAGTGTATCGGGGTGCCATCAATGACTGGTGGGGCAATGGCGTTGGAAGTACACCATATGCGGTAAAACATTACAAAGAAGCCGTACGACTGAACCATATCTGCGACCGACTGGAAGAAAAAACAGGGGTACATAACAAAGAACTGATTCAGGCATATGGCGATAATTCTCTTTTATATGCAGAGCACACCTGGGGTCATTCTGCTACGGTAACCAATCCGTATGATACCATGGTAACAAATCTGGATATGCGAAAAAACAGCTATGCTTCCAAGGCACATGAGGCCGCGGCAATGCGTAAAAATGAGCAGTGCCATAAACTGGGTGATATCCTGCGGTATTACAATCTGTCCGGCAAAGTGAAAGCTGTTTCCACAAGCCATCAAAAGAGAGTATTTCCGGTAGAATTTTACGTAGAAACTTTAAGTCTTTCTGCAGTTAAAGTAACCGATGACAAAACAAAACAGGAGATGGAGGTGCAGCTGTCTGCTCATCCGCGCGGAGTCCTGATAAGTTTTCTGGCAGAATTTGAGCCAATGGAAGAGAAAACGTTCACGTACGAAGAGCAGCCGGCTCCGTCCCAGACCCTGTTCACCAGAACTGCCTGGGTAGGCGCAGAGCGGGTGCGCGATATTGTGAACACGTACGATCCGGAAAGTTACAAACTGCCTTACGGTCTGGAAAACGATTTCTTTCAGATCAAATGGAAAGTCGGAGAGGGTATTACCTCCTTTTACAATAAAAAAGCAGAGGTTGAAATGTGCAAATCCGGTCTGGAAACGTTCTTCACGCCGGTTTATGAACGCACCGAAATACGGAAGGGGGTTTATGCGGAACGCAGTCTGATCGGAAGAAATATCCGCGGACTTCACGCAGAGCAGTATCAGGGTGACCTTACGGATGTGAAAATTCTGGATCACGGACCGGTGTTTACCAAAGTAGAACTGATCTTTACCCTAGAGGGAACGTATCACAGCAGTGTTGTGATCAAAATGTACCGTCATCTTCCGAAAATTGAGTTTTCTTACCGGGTAGCAAAAACATTAAGCGAGGATATCGAAAGCCTGTACCTTCCGTTATCGTTAAATCTTCCGAATGCGGAAGTGATGATCCAGAACGGAGGTGTTACCATGCGCCCTGGTATTGATCAGCTTCCTGGCACCAATATGGAATACTATATTGCGGATGAAGGGCTCGTTTACCGGACAAAAGATCAGACGATTATGGTTAATACTTTTGACACACCGTTACTTTACATGGGGGAGATGGAATCCCACCCAATCCTTCTGTGCGATAACAAAGAGGAGAATAATAAACGGCCGATTTACAGCTGGATTATGAATAACACATGGGAAACAAACTTCAAGATGGACCTGTCCGGATTCAGTGAGTTCCGTTATGGAGTGGAGATTGTGGAGCAGGGAACCGCAGAGAAAGATATGGAAAGCCTGTCAGATAATGACAAGGGTGTGGTTACCTTTATTTGCGGGTAATCATTGTTCCGCGGTTTTACGGCGGTGTCAGGCAATGAGGCCATGGCTGTCTGGCGGTAGTATGAAAAACAGCAGAAGATGAAAAAAGACAGCGGGGAGTATGACAATTAGACGAAAAAATCAGACTTTCCGCTGCTTTTTCGTTAAAAATGAAAACAGGCGAAAAAGTACTGCGTTAATATTAAGATGTTATGTGACTTAACACAAGAACACAGATTTTCTGTCTAAAAAATCAAAAGAAACAGAAGAATACTCCTCGATCTATACAAATTAGGACTGGAAAATAAGAATTTTAATATACAAAATAACGAAAAGGCTATTGACAATCTTTCTAAAGGATGTTAACATATAAAAACAAGTTAAGAAACAAATAGAGGGGCTGTTGGTAACATGGCAGAGAGAAAATCAGTATCCATGCAGGACCTGGCAGATAAGCTGGGCATCAGTAAAGTAACAGTTTCCAAGGCGCTGAACGGAAAAGACGGCGTGGGAGAAGAACTGAAAGAAAAGATTTTTGCGCTTGCGAGAGAATCCGGTTATGTCCTTCCGGACTACGGAAAACGGAAGAGCAAAAAAGTCGGTATCATCATGAGTCCGCGGTTCAGCTCCGGAGACGAAGGAAAATTTTATATGGCAATGTACGAGCGGATCATCTACGAGCTGCAGAGAGCATCCTGTTCGAGTATCATGATTTCTCCGACAACAGCAACACTCCCGTCGGACATGAACACGATACAGACCAGAGGGCTGTTCGACGGCCTGATCTTTCTTGGTATTCTCGATAAGGGTGTCCGGGAGCAGATTGCACAGATTGATCTCCCGAAGGTGTATGTGGACATCTACGATCAAACCCACAAATCCGATTCCGTCATCACCGAGAATATTTACAGCTCCTATGAGCTGACCAATTACCTGATCCAGCAGGGCCACACAGACATCGGATTTGTCGGAACCGTAGGAAGTACAACCAGTATTTCCGACCGATATCTCGGATATCTGCGGAGAATGCTGGAGGAGGGAATTTCCCCGAAAAATGAGTGGAGAATCCCGGACCGAAGCGATGAAGGCATTGCCATTCCGCTTTTGCTACCGGAGAAGCTGCCCACCGCATTTGTCTGTAACTGCGATGCCACCGCATTCAAATTAGTGCAGGCATTAAAAGAGCGTGGAATCTGCGTACCGGAGGATGTTTCCGTGACCGGTTTTGATGATTCCATTTATGCACAACTGTGCAGTCCGTCGCTCACCACGGTTGCGGTTGACACCGACGCGATTGCACGTCTTGCGGCAAAACGTATGATCAAACATATGAATGAACCGCAGAAAAAGAGCGGCGAGGTATACCGCATTCCCGGAAAGATTATTTACCGGGATTCCGTTTGTAAGATAAACGGATCAAGTGATAAGCCCGAGCAATCGGGAGAAGGAGGAAAAAATCTTGAGTAAACCAAGCAAAAAGAAAAAAGGACGCTGGACCAAGAATGACACGGAGCTGACCGTCATGGCGCTGCCGACCACCATCTGGTATATTCTGTTCTGCTTCCTGCCTATGTTCGGTCTGATCATTGCGTTCAAGAATTACAAAATCACCGGCGGAAAGAGTTTCATTTATAACCTGCTCCACAGTGACTGGGCCGGCTTCAAAAACTTTTCGTTCCTGATCAGATCCAACGACCTGTTCGTCATCCTGAGAAACACAATCCTGTATAACCTTGCATTTATCGTTCTTGGTATGGTATTTTCCGTAGGACTGGCTATCATGATCAGCCTGCTGCACAACAAAAGAGCGTCGAAGGTATATCAGACGATGATGTTCTTCCCATATTTCATGTCATGGGTTGTAGCTTCCTACTTCCTGGATGCATTCCTGAACCAGGACAACGGTCTGATCAACAGTATAATGAGAAATGCAGGCAAGGAACCGATTCAGTGGTACATGAGTGCCGGTGTATGGCCATTTATCCTGATCTTCATGTATCTGTGGAAATCTACCGGATACAACATGGTTATCTACCTGTCCAGCATTTCCGGTATTGATACCACACTGTACGAGGCAGCCGTTATGGACGGCGCCAATAAGAGACAGCAGGTATGGCACATTACCCTGCCTTGCTTAAAGAGTGTCATCATCATGATGTTCATCCTGAATGTCGGAAAGGTCTTCTACTCCGACTTCGGACTGTTCTTCCAGCTTTCTCAGGGAGCAAGCGGTTCGATCTTCAAAACGACAGCAACTATCGACACATATGTATACAACGCACTGCAGTCTTCCACTCCGATCGGAATGACTTCTGCGGCAACATTCTTCCAGTCTGTTGCATGCTGCATCACCATCCTTCTTGCCAATGCCATTGTGAAGAAGATTGATGAAGACAGCGCGATTATTTAAGGAGGTACAAAAATGGCAAAAAAGAAAAAAGATCTTGATCTGGCTTCCTCTTCACATTTAAATCAGATCCAGGGATCTACAAATGCAATTTTCAATGTTATTTTTGTGATCCTTGCCCTGGCCTGCATTATCCCGGTGGTATTCATCTTCATGATCTCGATTTCTTCCGAGCATTCGATCAAGATGAATGGCTACCAGTTTATCCCGAGTGCATACTCGCTGGATTCCTACAAATTCCTTCTTCGGGAAGGACAGATGATTGTGACTGCACTTGGCGTTTCCGTTGCGGTAACGGTTATCGGTACGGTAATCGGAGTTGCCCTTACGATGCTGATGGGTTACGTTCTTTCCAGAAGCACCTACAAACTGAACGGATTCTTCACCATGGTCGTTTTTATTCCAATGATCTTCAATGGTGGTATGATTTCTTCTTATGTAGTTAACACACAGTTCCTCAACCTGAAAAACAGTATCTGGGCGCTGATCCTTCCGCTTTGTGTTTCTTCGTTCAACGTTGTTATCTGTAAAACGTTCTTCAAGACCAACATTCCGGAATCCATCATTGAGTCGGCACAGATCGACGGAGCAACCCAGTTCCAGATTTTCGGAAAGATCGCCCTGCCGCTGTCGAAACCGCTGATGGCAACGATCGCCCTGTTCCTCACCTTCGGTTACTGGAACGACTGGTTCCAGTCTTCCCTGTACATCAGCGATACCAAGCTGTATTCCCTGCAGGCTCTGCTGGATCACGTACAGAGAAATATTGAGGTGATGGCAAACAACCCGTCTCTTGGCGTTACCACGGCACAGTACATGAACTCGATGCCAAAAGAGGGCGCCCGTATGGCGATGGCAATCATCATCATCATCCCGATCGCATGCTGCTATCCGTTCTTCCAGAAATACTTCATTTCCGGTCTGACGGTCGGTGCGGTAAAAGGCTGATCGACCATTTACCTTTATGGATCTCATACTGAAGCAAAAGGCTTCGGTTAAGGATAATTTCAACATTCTATATTTTATATCAGGAGGATGCTACAATGAAAAAGAAACAGTTTTTAGCTCTTGCACTTTCTGCTGTTATGGCCGGTGGCATGCTGGCAGGCTGCGGAAGCAGCAACGGAAGCAGCAGCTCTTCAAAGAGTGATGCAAAAGATGAAGTTGTTACACTGAAATGGATTCAGGTTGGTAACGGAATGCCGAAGGATTATGATGAGTGGCTTGCACAGATCAACCCATATCTGGAGGAGAAAATCGGCGTTAATGTAGACATGGAAATCGTTCCGTGGGGTGACTGGGATAACAGAAGAAGCGTTATCACAAACTCCGGCGAGTATTTCGATATCCTGTTCACCGACCAGAACCGTTACTCTTCTGAGGTGAACACCGGCGCACTGATGGACATTACAGATCTGCTCAAAGACAACGCTTCCGAGCTGTATGACATGATTCCGGAAGATTACTGGAAAGCAGTAGAAGTAAATGGAAAAATCTACGGCGTACCGACCTACAAAGACAGCTCCCTTTCCGAGTACTTTGTATGGGATCAGGATATTGCAGACAAATATAACATTGATGTAAATTCTGTAACAGATTTCAATACTCTGTACGATGCTCTGAAGACAGTAAAAGAGGGCGAAGGCGGATCTCCGTACTTCATGTCCAAAAATGGTGCAAACTTCCTGCTGAACCTGAACTACGATGATTTAAGCTCCGGACTTCCGGCAATCGGCGTTAAATACGGCGATGACAGCAAGACCGTTGTCAATCCGCTGGATGACGAAGAAATCCTTTCCAACCTGGATATCGTTCGTAAAATGTATCAGGAGGGCATCATCAACGGAGACGCTCCGACAGCAGATGATTCCAGCAAATACGCAATGTTCTTTGTTGCACAGGGATGGAGCGGCGCTGCAAAAACAACATGGGGTCCGAACAATGGTATCGCCAATTGTTCAGCAGTACAGTATGGCAACACAGTCGTTTCCAACACAACTGTACGTGGTTCCATCAATGGTATTTACTCCGGATGCAAGCACCCGGACAAAGCACTTCAGCTTCTGAACCTGGTAAATACGGATTCCAAAGTACGTGACTGGTTCTACTATGGAGCAGAAGGAAAAGACTTCGAGTACACCGATGACAATAAGGTACACCGCCTGACCACTGACTGGGGTATGGCCGGATATACCCAGGGTACTTTCTTCAACGTAACTCAGACAGACGATGTTGACTTCAACCAGTGGGATGAAGTAGAAGAGCTGAACGAGAAAGCAACTCCGTCTGAGATGCTTGGATTCAACCTGGATACCTCCAACATCGAAACAGAGCTTGCAAACTGCCGTGCCGTATATGAGAAATACTATTCTGAGTTATTCACCGGCGCACAGGATCCGAGAGAGCTTGTAAAAACAATCGATGCAGAGCTTGAGACCGCAGGCTGGGAGACCATCCGCGAAGAAGCTCAGAAACAGATTGACGCACAGAAATAAGTCTGATACATTAATTTTATAAGAACTACAACAGGGCATTTTCGATTGCGGAGATGCCCTGTTGTAGAATAACGGGAAATGAGAAAAATTGAGCGAAAGGATGAAAAAAGAATGAAAGAGACCTTACCAAAGTCCATTCAGGAGCTGATTTTAAGCCTGAGAGAAAAACTGAAAGACGAGCCGGAAATCGTTGATATGTTTGAACGATGCTACTCCAATACCCTCGACACAACCGTAAAGAAAATGGAGGACGGCAGCACCTACGTCATCACCGGAGATATCCCGGCCATGTGGCTGCGTGACTCGGTAGCACAGCTGCGCCCGTACCTTGTTCCGGCGCAGAACGACCCGGAGCTGGCTGACCTGATCGCAGGCCTGATCCGCCGCCAGTTTATGTGCATCAACATTGATCCATACGCAAACGCATTCAACGAAGGACCGAACGGCAACTGCTGGGAGAAGGACGAGACCGATATGGGACCGTGGATCTGGGAGAGAAAGTATGAGATCGATTCTCTCTGCTATCCGCTGCAGTTCTCCTATCTGTTCTGGAAGAACACCGGAAGAACGGATCAGTTTGACGAGGTTTTCTGGGAAGGTGTTGACAAAATCCTGACTGTATTTGAGACTGAAATGAACCACGAGGAGAAATCCCCGTACAGCTTCATCCGTAAAAACTGCTCCTACACCGATACGCTTTCCCGCGATGGAAAAGGTGCGCAGGTAAAATCCGGCATCGGCCTGATCTGGTCCGGCTTCCGTCCAAGCGATGATTCCTGCCGTTACGGTTATCTGATTCCGTCCAACATGTTTGCGGTTGTCGTTCTGAATTATCTGAAGGAGATCGCAGATTTCGTCGGCGGAAAAGAGGAGATTGCGAAGAAAGCAGAAGAGATGGCAAAGACCGTAAAACAGGCCATTGAGACTTACGGTACCACCCATATCTGGGGACTTGGCGATGTTTATGCTTACGAGGTAGACGGCTTTGGCCAGTATAATCTGATGGACGATGCCAATGTACCGAGTCTTCTGGCTATGAGCTATCTCGGCTACGAGCCGGAAAGCCAGGAAGTGGCTGACAACACAAGAAAGCTGATCTTAAGCGAGGCAAACCCGTTCTATTATGCAGGAACGAAGCTTTCCGGTATCGGAAGCCCGCACACACCGGTCCGCTACGTATGGCACATCTCCAAAGCCATCGAGGGACTGACCGCACCGACAAAAGAGGAGAAACATCAGATGATCCACGAACTGATGGCAACCGACGGCGGTACAGGACTGATGCACGAGGGTGTTTTCGTAGATGATCCGACCGTTTACACCAGAGAGTGGTTCTCCTGGGCAAACGCAATGTTCTGTGAGCTGGTGATGCAGTATTGCGGATATGAGATTAAGAAATAAAGATGAAAAAATAAAGATGAAAAACACGAAAAGAGGAGGCTGTGCTCAGTGCACGGCCTCCTCTTTTACCTACACCACAGAAAACTGTCTGCGACAGCCTTCACTGAAAGGAGAGACAGCAGTGGGGAGAATACTGCTGTCCCAGGGGAATATGGGATTTTCATCCCGCTTCTTTTCTCTGCCCACGGGGTATTATACACAGTTTTTTGCGATATGTAAAAGATATAATTGATATGAAAGATATAATAAATTGGCATGATGAAGAAATGTAAAAGAATCTGAGCATCAGAAAATCTTAGGAAATCTATAGGGATTTCTTTGGAAAAGAAGAAGCGGAATCCTAAGAATGTTTTGGTAGAATCCTCTTATCAAGTGAAGATGAGAGGGGAAAGAACATGACCTGGAAAAACGAGAAAAAATCAAAAGCATTACTTGTGGTATTCGGCATTTACCTGGCGCTGCTTGCCTGGTGCATTTTATTCAAATTCGCCTTGCGCCCGGAAGAAATTCCGCACCTGCGGGGGATTAATCTGATTCCGTATGCGGCGTCGGTTGTGGTGAACGGGAAAGTGCAGATTAGTGAAATTATCGAAAATATGCTGGTCTTTCTGCCGTTCGGCCTCTGCATCTCAGCCTTCTATCCGGACAGCGAAATCCAGAACCGCATTCTCCTTGCATCGGGACTGAGCCTGTTTTTTGAGGTGACGCAGTATATTTTTGCGATCGGCGCGAGTGATATTACGGATGTGATCGATAATACGCTTGGCGCGGTGATCGGAATTCTATTGTATCTGGGGATGAAAAAAATCTGGAAAGAGAAGACGGGAAAGATCATTACCATTCTGGGAGCGGTGCTGGAAGTGCTGTTTCTGGCGTTGTTGTTTTTTACGTTTGCGGCGAATGGGATGTTTTAAGATTGGAATTCAGGAAAGGATAGTGTATAATCGAGAAAAGGACAAATTCCGAAAGCAGGTGTGATGGATGGAAAAAGTAATCAGTATAGGAAAACAGAATTTTGCATCCTTAAGGGAAAACCATTATTTCTTTGTGGATAAATCTCACTTCATCAAGGACTGGTGGGAAAACGGAGATGAAATCACCTTGATCACCCGCCCCCGCCGCTTTGGCAAGACACTGAATATGAGTATGCTGGACTGCTTTTTCTCTAATAAATATGCCGCCCGGGGCGATCTGTTTGAAGGACTTGGCGTTTGGAAAGAAGAAAAATATCGGGAACTGCAGGGAAAGTATCCGGTGATCTTTTTGAGTTTTGCAGCCGTGAAAGCAGATCAGCTTTCGGAAGCAAAAATTCAGATCAAACAGCAGATTGCGAGAGTGTATGAAGAAAACCGTTATCTTCTGGATGGGGATCTGCTGAGCGGAAATGAGAAGAAAGCATACAACGAGGTCAATCTGCATATGGGTGATGCGGAGGCCGCAGCGGCACTCAATAATATGAGTATGTATCTGGCGCGGTATTACGGCAGAAGAGTGATTATTCTGCTGGATGAGTACGACACGCCGATGCAGGAAGCGTATGTCCATGGCTACTGGGCGGAATTTACAACGTTTGTGCGGAGTCTGTTTAATGCGACGTTTAAAACGAATCCTTATCTGGAACGTGCGATGATGACCGGAATCACGAGGGTTTCGAAAGAAAGTATTTTTTCTGACTTAAATAATCTGCGTGTGGTGACGACGACATCGGATCTGTATGCGGACTGTTTTGGATTTACCGAAAAGGAAGTTTTTGCATCTCTGGACGAGTTCGGAATGGGAGACAAAAAGGACGTTGTGAAGCAGTGGTATGATGGATTTATCTTTGGCGGACACCGCGATATCTACAATCCATGGTCGATTACCAATTATTTAAAAGAAAAGAAACTGCGCCCGTACTGGGCAGATACGAGTTCGAACGGTCTGGCAGGAAAGCTGATCCGCACCGCCTCGCCGGAAATCAAAGAGTATATGGAAGATCTACTGAACGGACAGGCAGTCACGGTGAACTTTGATGAGCAGATGGTGTTTGAACAGCTGGATTACAATGAAAATGCAATCTGGAGTCTGCTGCTCGCGAGCGGTTATCTGAAAGCGGAAGAGGTGGAGTATCGTGGAATTACTTTGAAGCCGTGGTATCAGCTCCGTATCACCAATCTGGAAACGGTGAGCATGTTTGATGATATGTTCCGCGGATGGTTTGAAGCATCGGAAGCTGGGTACAGCAGCTTTGTGAAAGCACTGATGCAGGGCGATCTGGAAGCGATGAATTATTATATGAATAAAGTGTCACTTGCAACCTTCAGCCATTTTGACGTTGGCGGAGAGAACAGTGAAAGTCTGGAGCCGGAACGATTCTATCATGGCTTCGTCCTGGGACTGATGGCAGAGCGTGCGGAGTGTTATCAGATCCGGTCGAATCGGGAAAGTGGATTTGGACGGTATGATGTGATGATGATTCCGAAGAATAGAGAAAAAGATCCGGCGATTATTATTGAATTTAAAGTCTGCAGCCGGGTAAAAAAGGAGACACTGGAAGATGCGGTGCAGGAGGCTTTAAAACAGATCGTGGATAAAAAATACGACGCAGAACTGGTGGCCCTTGGCGTGCCGCAGGAAAGGATCCGGCATTATGGGTTTGCATTTGCGGGGAAGAATGTATTGATTGGAGCAGAATGAGAGAAACGGGTGATGAAGGTCATCCGTTTCTTTTGGCGTAAAATGGTATTCCTATTGACTCACTATGATATAGATAGTATGATAAATTTAATTTTTAAAATTTATTTTTACGTGAGGATATTTTATCTATGAAACGATTTTCTTCCACTACCTTAAAAACTGCTTTCGTAAAATCCATCCCGATTTTCTGCAGCTACGTTTTCGTCAGCATGGCCTACGGCATGATGATGGCATCCGCCGGCTTTCCCTGGTATGATTCACTGTTGGTAAGTCTGACGGTCTATACGGGCGCGTTCCAGTTCGTTCTGATTACGTTTCTTTCTAGCGGCGCTTCCCTCATCACCATTGCGCTCACTGCACTTCTGATGAACAGCCGCCAGAGTTTTTACAGCATTACCTTCCTGAAGGAATTCAAACAGATGGGGCGCCGCAAGCTGTACATGATTCACACGATGACCGATGAGACATACGCCGTAAACTGTACCTTAGATCTTCCGAAAAAAGAAAAAGAGGACACCATGTTCCTCGTCGCTCTGTTCAGCCGCTGCTATTGGATAGTTGGTTCGGTTCTTGGCGGCATTTTAGGCCAGATCGTTCCATTTGACCTGACGGGCCTTGATTTCTGTATGACAGCCCTGTTTCTCATTATCTTCATTGACCAATGGGAAAAAGCAGAGAAGCACACGCTGTCGCTGTCTCCGCTCTGATCACCTTCGGACTCCGTGCACTCCCGTTTCTTGCATTTTCCGGCAGCCGTAAAATGCCCGCATCACTCGAACGACTCGGCCAGGCACTGCCGTCTGCCATCATGGCGGTACTGATCATTTACTGTATGAAAGATATTCCCACCGGCGGTATCTCTGCCGCAGTACCGAAACTGCTCGCAGCAGCGGTCGTTTTTATCACCTACAAATGGAAACACCAGACCCTCGTCTCCATCCTTCTTGGAACCATTTCGTATATGATGCTTCTGCGTCTCTTTTAAAAAGAAACGGTGCAGTTCTGAATTCATGGCAGAAATTCAGAACTGCACCGTTTTTCTATTCTCTATATGCATTAGAAGGATTGGCAATTATTCGATGACTTCGTACTCTCCGTCGCCCGTCTTTTTGAATAACGGAAGCTTCTGCAGAAATACAATATCTTTTCGATCAGCAGCATCGCCCTCAGCAAGGATCGCTGCTTTTTTTACAACCTCTGCACTGGCATTCGCCATCAGGCATTCCAGTGCGTGCAGGGACTCGCCGGTGGAAATGACATCATCCAGCAGGCAGACACGTTTGCCGCGGATTTTATCTGCGTCTTTTCCATCCAGATAAAGATGCTGCTCACCCGCTGTTGTAATCGAATGAACGGATGCGGAAACCACATCTTTCATGTAGGATTTTGTGCTTTTTCGTGCAACGATAAATTCTTTATGGCCCAGCTCTTTGCTTACTTCATACGCTAGGGCAATACCTTTCGCTTCTGCGGTGACAATGGCATCGACTTCTCCGATTTTTGCGGCCAGCTCCGGCGCACATGCACTTACCAGCTCGGTGTCACCAAGGACAACAAAGCTTGCAAACGCCATCTCCTCACTGATCGGGATAAATGGAAGTGTTCTTTTCACTCCGCAGAGCTCCATGCTGTATTCTTTCATACGATTTTCCTCTTATGTTACTGAATTTATAATCCAAGCAGTTTTGCAGCAACACCGGCCAGCATTCCGAGGAACGGGTTTGTTACTGCAGTGACAACCATTGTGGTTCCGCCGACGGCTGCATTGACAGCGAAGGCAGACGGCGCATCCAGTACAACGGTTTTGAAGATACCGAGTACAAACAGGAAACCTGCGATCGAAGAAGACGGAACAAATTTTCCGATTTTCGGAAGCAGTTTCAGAAGCAGAATTACACCGATCACAACCATCATGATGACACCAGCCCATACAGCGTGCGGTGCATTGGCAGTTGCGGAAATGATTGCCTCAACCGGGGCTCCTCCGAAAAAGGAAGAAAACATATCGGCCAGGGAAGAAATCACGGTCAGGTTATCGACGTTGTAATTTCCGCCGGTTGCCATTCCTGCGGTAATTCCGCCGAAGGAAATGTTGGAACCAATGTTCAGGCAGACCATACCGAGTGCGCCGAGAATTACGTTGGCATTGATTGTAAATTTCTGGCGGACAAATTTATCATCCTCTACGACAATGCTGGATTTCTCTTTGTTGAAAAATGCATTGGCAATGCAGGATGCTACAACGGAAATGACGATGGTATAAACCAGGGTATTGGCACTGTCTTTGGTAAAGTAATAGGTGATCAGTGCTGCGGCCAGGGAAACACCGCCGGAAATGGCATCACTCTTGATCATATCGATCGCGGCCTTTACCAGAATGATACCGACACCGGCCATCATTCCATAGGCAACATCCTCACCTACAAAGTTTACGATTTTTGTCAGCAGTCCAAACACTCCGATCAGAGCCATAATCACACCGCCGATAAAAATCATCGTACAGCGTTCCGAACGGTCTTTTCCAGCCGTTCCGGCGTAAGTGATCGTCTCCGCCTGGAAGGAAATTGGTGCGACACTCTGCGTAATCGTATTGCCCACCGCACCAACAAAGAATGCCAGCGCCGTCGGAACCGATGCAAATCCAAACGTCAGAGCAAGAAGACCCTGCGGCAGACCATTCAGCACAACGCCGATGATTGCCAGAAGATCTGTTAAAATGGCTTTCATACTAAATACTCCTCCTCACTATGAAATATGTCGTTTTGAAGCAAAGAAAAGTGTAGCACCAAAACCGGTCAAAGTAAACCAGATCAGTCATGAAAGGTTTTTGTCAGTGATAATAAGTCAATCTTATATACAAAATATTATTATTTCTGTGTGCTAATAAATCAAGAGGATTTTTAAATGTCTGCATAACCAATAATCAATAGTTACAAAACTGGGTGCCATTATTTGGAATTGTGCATATAGAAGCGAAGAAAAAGATTTGCTATACTAAATCTGTATGAGGGTTTTTATCACAGTTATAAGAAATGGAAAGGGGATTTTTACTTATGGCAATTACAGAGACAAAAACAAAATATGGACAGGTTCATGGTGTGCAAAAAGACGGCTACACGGTATTCCGCGGCGTTCCGTACGCAAAGCCGCCGGTAGGCGAAAAACGATTCTGCCCGCCGGAAGAGCCAGCATGCTGGGAGGGCGTTTATAAGGCGGATCATTTCGGATGTGTCTGCCCGCAGACCGAGCATGAGCCGGACTCCTTCTATGGAAAAGAATTTTATCTCGATCCGGAATTTGGTATGAACCAGAGTGAGGATTGTCTGTACTTAAACATCTGGACACCGGCAAATGCAGCGGATGAAAAACTGCCGGTTGCCTTCTGGATTCACGGTGGTGCATTCGTGCATGGATTCAGCCACGAATCCGAATTTGATGGAGCTGCTTACTGCGAACGCGGAGTGATTCTCGTTACGATCAATTACCGTCTCGGTGCTTTCGGATTTTTGGCACATCCGTGGCTGTCCGAGGAGAGCGGTGTCGGAAGAAGCGGAAACTACGCGATTCTCGACCAGATCGCAGCACTAAAATGGGTAAAAGAAAATATCGCAGCATTTGGCGGCGACCCGGAAAATATCACCGTATTCGGCCAGTCCGCGGGATGCATGAGCGTACAGACACTCGTCAGTTCTCCGCTGACTGAAAACTGGATCAGCAAAGCCATTTTCCAGAGCGCCGGCGGCTACGACACCGGACTGAACCGCGATATGCCGCTTTCTGAGGCGGAAACCATCGGCCAGGAATTTGTAGAGCTTAGCGGAGCAAAATCGCTGGAAGAACTGCGTGCGATTCCGGCTGAGAAAATTGTGGAGCTGCAGGAGGAGTTTGGCCGCGTAAATCCATCGAGAATGCTGAGCTTCGTGCCGAACATCGACAATCACCTGCTGACCTGCGGCTATAACGAGGCAGTAACCGAAGGAAAAATCAAGGACATCCCATACATGCTCGGATCAACCGCAGACGACATCGGCGTGTTCCCGGAGATGAAAGAAAAAGGCGAGCACGGCGGCATCTATAAGGGATGCATCAACTGGAGCCTTGCGCTGGAAAAACTCGGAAGAAAACCGGCTTACGTTTACTACTTCACCCGTGCCCTGTTAGGTGACGACGCCGGAGCGTTCCATTCTTCCGAACTCTGGTACATGTTCGGAACCCTGGGCCGAAGCTGGCGCCCGAAAACCGAAGGCGACTATGCCCTCAGCAAAGAAATGATGGACGACTGGACCAATTTCATGAAAACCGGAAACCCGAACGCAGAGGGAAAAGACGACTGGAAACCATGCACAAAGGACGATCCGTATGTGCAGGTGCTGGATGTGAGAAAATAAGCAGAAGGAAATAAAAATGGCAATCGAATATAAAAGACTTACCCAAAAGGAACTGGATTTTTTCATTCAGATGAGAATCCATCAGCTTCGCGAAGAGGGGGCAAAAGAAGAAATTGATTTAGCACCTGCGTTAAAAGATTACTATGAACGTCATATGGCGGATGGTACTTTTGTATCCTGGATTGCTGTTGACGGAGAGAGCATCATCGCAACAAGTGGAATGTCATTTGTAGAAAAACCGCCATACTTTGGATGCCCGAGCGGCAGAATTGGATTACTGTCCAGTATGTTTACAGATCCGGCGTATCGAAGAAGAGGTATTGCAAAAGAATTGCTGTCCCGTGTGATAGAAGATGCAAAAGAATATGGATGCGGAACAATACAGATTACGGCATCGGATATGGGCGTTAAGTTGTATACAGATTTTGGATTTGTGCACAATGGGAATTTTATGCAGTATAAATTGTAATGTCCCTCAGAAAGAGATATTCTCTCCACTGGCTGCGATATTGGAAAAATATTCAACAAATAATAGCAAGGATTCTCTCACCTCTATAGGTGGTGAGATGAATTGCAAATAAGAAAGTTAACGGCAGTGGCGGGCGGAGAGAAATCGGTATCCCCCACTGACATGAGGCAAACCACAGTCAGCATTCTGCTGACATGTCAGACTCTGTGAAATTACCGACTGTGGATTGAAACAAAGAAAGAGGAAAAATTAGAATAAAGAAAGAGCAGCATTTTACCGACGTGTGAAAGGTAAAAATGCTGCTCTTTTTGCGTGGCAGAATCAGTCGTCCAGATCGTTGCGCTCGCGGAAGATCTGATAAATGGTGTCGATCAGTTCATCGTCATCGAGGCCTTCGAACTCGGCTTCGTTGACATCGAGATTCTCGGAAATGATGCGCAGAATGTGTACCGGTTCGTCATCGCCGCCGTCGGCCGGATAGAGAACTGCGTACTCATCCTCCTTGTATTCTACGATATCCAGAAGCTCAAAACGGACAGAATTTCCGTCCTGATCGGTAAGGACAATAAGATTGGAATCCATAATTGCAATATACTCCTTTGTGTGTTATTTTTGCCGCTCAAAAACATGCAAATATAAATTTATTATACTATGAGCAATTGGATTTGAAAAGAAAAAAGTGTCTGGTGCGATACGCTTGATATTTTGCGCCGATACGGTATAATGACAACAGAGTAAAAACTGGCGGCTGTGGCCGTACCCGGAAAAATTGGGTGAAAGGAAGAACTTATGAATTATCAGGTATTAGATGTCAAAGTAAAAGATACAGAAGAAACTGCAAAATTATATACGTATTTTCTGGACAACTCGCGTGAGATTGCTCCGGAACGCGTGCGTCCGGTCATCGTGATCTGCCCGGGCGGCGGTTATGAATGGGTGTCCGAGCGTGAGGCAGAGCCGATTGCGCTGAAGTTTGTCGGAGCCGGTTACCACGCTGTTGTTCTGCATTACAGTGTTGCTCCGGCAGCTCACTATCCGACGGCACTCCGCCAGCTTGCCTGGACCGTTGCACATCTGCGGGAGCATGCGGCAGAATATCATATTGATCCGAACAAAGTAGTAGTAGCGGGATTTTCCGCAGGCGGCCATCTGGCAGCATCGTACGGTGTGTTCTGGAAAAAGAAAACATTCCTTGCAGAAGAACTTGGCGTAGACGCAGAGCAGCTTCGTCCGAACGGTCTGCTGTTATCCTACCCGGTTATCACATCCGGTCCGAAAGCGCACCGCGGATCCTTCACCAATCTGCTGGGAGACCGGTACGATGAGCTGGTAGACGAGATGTCTCTCGAGAATCAGGTCAGCCTCGATACGCCGAAGACCTTCCTGTGGCATACCGCGCCGGACGACTGCGTGCCGGTAGAAAACTCCATTCTGTTCTTTACTGCACTGCATGCACTGGAGATTCCGGTAGAAATGCATATTTATCCGGTCGGCGGCCACGGCCTTGGCCTTGCAAGCGAGGAGACACAGAGCTATGAATACCAGAACGCAGTACGCGAAGAGTGCCAGAGCTGGATTTCACTGGCACTGAGCTGGATGCAGCATTTATAAAAAAATGTCCCAGAAGGGAGAACAAAGATGAAAGTATTAATTGTAGTAGATATGCAGAATGATTTTATCGACGGAAGTCTCGGCACGAAAGAGGCGGTCGGGATTGTTGACCGCGTTGCAGAGGTGATGGATTCGTTTGACGGAGCTGTTATCTGCACCAGAGATACCCATTTTGCGGATTATCTGGAAACGTCCGAGGGCAGAAAACTTCCGGTAGAGCATTGTATCGAAGGAACGAAGGGTCATGCACTGCAGGATACAATTCAGAAAATGGCGGAGAAAAAACAGGCCGTGGTGATGAATAAAATCACCTTCGGTGCAAAAAATCTGCCGGAGGAGATCGAAAAACTGGCAGGCGGCGTGCCGGAATTCATTGAACTCGTGGGACTCTGCACCGACATCTGCGTGATTTCCAATGCCATGCTGCTGAAAGCATTTTATCCGGAAGTGCCGATTTCTGTCGATGCATCCGCGTGCGCGGGCGTAACGCCGCAGAGTCATAAAAATGCATTGGAAGCTATGAAAATGTGCCAGATTGACATTGTAAACGAATAGACGGAAAAGAGGAAAAATTATGAGCACAACAAGATTATTTGATCAGGATGCGTACCTGGGTGAATTTGAGGCAACCGTAGAACGGAGCGTCTGCGAGGGCGGCATGTACCGCGTGCTGCTGGATCAGACCGCATTTTTCCCGGAGGGCGGCGGCCAGCCGGCAGATGAGGGAACACTGGATGGGATTTTTGTAACGGATGTACAGGAAATCGACGGCGAAATCTGGCATACCGTGGAAGCGCCGCTCGAGCCGGGCAAAACGGTAGTTGGAAAACTTGACTTTGAAAAACGTTTTTCCAATATGCAGAATCACTGCGGAGAGCATATCGTGTCAGGTATCGTGCATCGGATTTACGGTTTCAACAACGTTGGATTCCATATGGGAAGTGATGTCATTACCGTTGATTTTGACGGCGTTCTGACCGAGGAGCAGCTCTACGATGTGGAGCAGGAGGCAAACGAAGCCGTGCTTCGAAATGTTCCGGTTACGATCAGTTATCCGTCAAAGGAAGAGCTGGAAACCATGGATTACCGGAGCAAAAAAGAGATCGAGGGCCAGGTGCGGATTGTGACGATCGAAGGCTGCGACAGCTGTGCGTGCTGCGGAACCCACGTTGCAAAAACAGGGGAAATCCGTCTGATCAAAATCTTAAGTGCCCAGAAATACAAAGGCGGCGTCCGCGTGACCATGCTTTCCGGTGAAAAAGCGTATGCGGATTACTGCTTAAAACACATCAATACCCTCGGCATTGCACGTTTACTTTCTGTAAAACCGGAAGAAGCCGGGGATGCTGTCGTACGGCTGAAACAGAAAAATATTGAGATGAAAAAAGAAATCAAACAGCTCAAAAAAGAACTGTATGCACTGCAGGGAGCACCGGAGAGAAAATAATGGCAAAAGAAAAAGAAATCAAAACAAATGCAATGCGGATTCTGGACCGCCAGAAAATCAAATACGAAGTTCTTCAATATGAATGCGATGAATTTATCGACGGGCTTCACACAGCAGAGAAAACCGGCGCGCCGGTCGAGCAGTCGTTTAAAACGCTTGTGGCGCAGGGCAAAAGCAAACAGTATTACGTGCTGGTGCTTCCGATTGCAGAGGAAGTAGACCTGAAAAAAGCCGCAAAAGCGGTGGGGGAGAAATCCATCGAGATGATCCATGTCAAAGATATCACTGCAGTCAGCGGATACGTCCGCGGCGGATGCAGCCCGATCGGAATGAAAAAACAGTATCCGACCGTGATTCAGGAATGTGCGGCGAATTTTGACAAGGTTTACGTGAGCGGGGGAAGAATCGGAACCACGCTGTGCATGGCGCCGGAGGATCTGAAGAAGGTCAGCAGAGCGGAGTTTGCGGATTTTATTCAGTAAAAACAGAAAAAACTGTATGGAAGCAGACCAGAACGAAGAAAAAAGTTCTGGTCTGTTTCTTTTTGCTGTGATGCGGCTGGAAAATTTCTTGCAAAAAAGGATCATAAAATAATAGCCAAAAAGCAGCGGCGAAATTGCGATACGATTCTACGAATCCGCGAAAAACGGAAAACCTTTCACACGATTTTTCTTTTTGGTGTGAGAAATTTTCATCCCGTTTTTGGAGGCAATTCACAAACCGGAAAAAGTTGCCGAAAACCGCTGGACAAATCGAAAAGAGGCAACTATAATGACCTCACAATCAAGTTGACCCAAACGAAACGGGAGGTGAGAGACAAAATGTCTTTGCAGCACTGTCTGGTACTGACAGTTGCGACAGGGGCGGTATGGATGGATTTAAGAACACGCAGAATTGCAAATGAATGGATTATCACCGCATGGATCGCCGGGTTGGTTACACAGCTCATCCGCTATGGCGCCGCGGGAGCGGGTATTTTTCTTTTTGGGATGCTTTTCCCGATACTCGCACTTTACATTCTGTTCTATTTTCATATGCTGGGCGCGGGAGATATCAAACTCCTATCCGCTGTTGGAGGCTTTCTCGGTGTACCGGCGATCCTGAAATGTATGATTGTGTCGTTCCTGTCTGGAGCGGTCTTATCTATCGGAATCATTCTCGTCTGCGGAAATTTACCGCAGCGTCTTACCAAATTTTTCAATTATTTCCAAACTTATTTTACCAAAAGAAAATACCAGAAAAAAACAGAGCCGGTTCCCTATTACGATGGGAAGTGGGGCATGGAGTGCATCCATTTTTCCGTTCCCGTGCTGATGGGAGTGCTGCTCTGGATTGGGGGATTTTATTGAATACTGCAAAGAAAAAGAGTGTTTTTGCAGTCTGTGATACGGAAATGGAATATGCACGCAATTTTATGGAATATCTGAACCAGAAGAGAAATATTCCGTTCGAAGTGCATGCGTTTTCCAGTGCAGAGATGTTCCTGGAGTTCGCAAAGAATAACGAAACAGAGATTCTTCTGATTTCGGATAAAGCGATGAAAGAAGAGATCCGCCGGTATCCGATCCGTCAGATTATCATTCTGTCTGAGGGCGTACACAGTCCGGTGCTGGATCAGTATCCGGCGGTCTACAAATACCAGTCGTCGGAAAAGGTGATCCGCGAGGTCATGGCGTGCTACGGCGTAGAAAATGGTGTCGATACATCGCCTGCACTGCTGCCGAAAAAGGAAATGCGCATCATCGGCATTTATTCGCCGGTCGGACGGACGCAGAAGACCTCGTTTGCCCTGACGATGGGGCAGATTCTGGCAAAAGAGCGGGCAGTGCTGTATCTCAATATGGAGAGCTATTCCGGATTTGAACGGCTGCTGGAATGCAGTTACGACAGGGGGATGAGCGATATTCTGTATTATGCGAGACAGGAAAATCAGGGCATCATCTACAAACTGGGCGGAATGGTCCAGTCGATGCAGAACCTGGATTATCTGCCGCCCGCCGCATCGCCGATGGACATTCAGACTGCAAAATATGAAGAATGGAAATGGCTGTTTCAGGAGATTGAGAAGAACAGCAGTTATGAAGTGCTGATTCTCGACCTCGGGGATGGCGTGGCGGATTTGTATCAGATCCTGGATTTTTGCAATGAAATTTACGTTCCGATAAGGAATGATGTGATTTCTGCGGCAAAAATGGAGCAGTTTGAAAATTTGCTGCGCCGGTGGGACTGCCAGTCGGTGCTGGACAAGATGCGGAAAATCCACGTTCCGTTCCACACGGCAAACCGGACGGGAAAAGCCTACTTTGAGGAGCTTGTCTGGAGCGAGCTGGGCGACTATGTGCGTCAGATTCTGCGGGACGGCAGAAGAGGAGAAGAAACATGACAATGCCGGAAATTCTGCGGAGAAAACTGATGGAGCGGATCGATATCGCATCCGAACCGGATGACGGAGAGGTTCTCGAAGAGATTGACGGTCTGATTTTAGGGGAAGAAGAAACACGGTATCTTCCGGTGGCACAGAAGGCGGAGCTGCGCAGACAGCTGTTCTACAGTGTGCGGAGGCTCGATGTCCTGCAGGAGCTGCTGGAAGATGCGGGAATTACCGAAATTATGGTAAACGGTTATCAGCATATCTTCGTGGAACGGAACGGCAGAATCGAGAGATACGGCAAAAGCTTTACCTCCGCAGAAAAGCTGGAGGATGTGATTCAGCAGATTGTAGGCCGGTGCAACCGCGTGGTGAATGAACAGAATCCGATTGTGGATGCACGGCTGGAAAATGGAGACCGCGTCAACGTTGTCATGAAACCGGTCGCATTAAACGGACCGATTCTGACCATCCGCCGCTTTCCGGAGCAGGCGGTGACGATGGAATTTCTGGTCTCCATCGGGAGTATTACAAAAGAGGCGGCAGAGTTTCTGCAGGCTCTCGTCCGGACCCGCTACAGTATGATGATCGGCGGGGCGACCGGATCTGGCAAAACGACATTTCTGAATGTGCTTTCCGCCTACATTCCAAAGGGCGAGCGCATCATAACCATCGAAGACAATGCAGAGCTGCAGATCCAGGGTGTGGAGAATCTGGTGCGGCTGGAAGCAAAAGAGGCAAATCTGGAATCAGGAACAGAAATTACGATCCGCGATCTGATCCGCGCAGCTTTGCGTATGCGGCCGAACCGCGTAATTATCGGTGAAGTGCGCGGAGCGGAAACGTTTGAATTATTATCCGCACTCAATACCGGGCATGCGGGATCTTTGAGCACGGCACATGCAAACAGCGTGAAAGATATGATCTCCCGTCTGGAAACGATGGTGCTGATGGGAGTGCAGCTCCCGTTGGAAGCAATCCGCCGCCAGATTGCATCGGGAATCGAAATTCTCGTGCATTTAGGACGCGGAGAGGATGGAAGCCGTCGGGTGGAGGAGATCGCAGAGATCACAGGGATGGAGGAGGACGAAATCAAAACGGTTTCTTTGTTTCGAAGAGAATATGGGAGAGGCCTGCAAAAGACAGGCGAACTGGTACACAGAGAAAAACTGGAGGGGAAAACAGGATGAGAATACGTGAGGGAAGCCAGGCAAAGACGGGCATGGCAGAGGAGAAGGAGACGAAGGGGATCGACTATCAGACCTGGGAATTTACCGGTCGGGAATATCTCGAAATAGCGGGAATCAGTCTTGGGATTGCCGCCGCTGTGAACCTGCTCTGTTACCGGGCGTGGTGGGCATGCATTGCTGTGGTTCCGGTTGGAATCGTATGTTTTCACACGTATCGGAAAAACCGGATTCAGAGACGGAAAGAGGAGCTGTACGACAGCTTCCGGGATCTGATTGCGTGGATGCACACGGCACTGCGTTCCGGCTATTCCATGGAAAATGCAGTGCTGGAGGCGGCAGGACAGCTGGAACAGTCGCTGGGAAAAGAAAACATTCTGGTACAGGAACTGCGCCGGATGCGTCATAAAATGATGATTTCCGTGCCGGTGGAACAACTGTTTCAGGATCTTGCGGTGCGAAGCCGCATTGACGATATTGCGACGTTTGCAAGTGTACTGGTGATTGCGAAGCGGACAGGAGGAAATGTCTGCGAGATCTTTCAGAATACGTGGGATATTTTCTGTACGAGAATTGACATGATGCGGGAAATCCGTGCGGGCGTTTCTTCCCGGCGGTTCGAGCAGAATATTATGAGTGTTGTGCCGTTTGGAATTCTGGGATATGTACAGCTTTCCTTTCCGGAATTCTTAAGTGTGATGTATGGGAATGTAATCGGGGTTTTCTTCATGAGCGGATGCCTTGCCGTGTATCTGGCGGCATGGGTGCTTGGAAAGAAGATTCTGGACATTGAGTTTTAAGAAGCAATTGAAGTTTAAAAAGTAAGACTGCGAATCATAACGATTCGTCCGCAAAAAAGGGGAGGAATCAAATGTTGTGGATTTGTCTGACCGCATGGGCGGGGCTGTTCATCTGGTATTTCCGGATGAGAAAAAAGGCGGAAGATCACAAATTGGTGAGACGGATTTTCTGCCTTGCAGCGACAGGGTTTATAGCGGGCACTGCACTCTGCCTTCCGATCGGAGTGCGAAAAGTTTCAGGAGATGAAAAAGCGGAACTTCAACTGGAACGGGGTGCCTTAGGCAGCCAACCGACAGAGGAAAAACTTGAGGTTTCTGTTGGAAATCAGAAACCGGAAAGAATTACACTGTCTGTACCTGCAAGAGCTTACAGCGCAGAAGAGATAGAAGAGGCGTTCAGTGCGGCGATAGAGGCGCTGGATGAAATCATCTTAGGTGAGAATCTGTCTTTTCATACGGTAAACAGAAACATGGATCTGGTTACGGAAATACCGGGAAGCCCGGTGGCGCTTAGCTGGGAAACAGACAGGCCGTTGTTGATTGACAGCCGGGGTTTGCTGTCAGACGAGATTCCCGAAGAAGGAGTGGAGGTTACGCTGAAAGCGGAACTGGAACTTCAGGGGGAAACAACAGAATATATACGGAAGGTTCAGGTCTATCCACCGGAGATAAAAGGGCGGGATGCGGTTCTTAGGGCACTGAAAAAAGCAGTGGAAAAAGAAAACGAAGCACATCCCGAAGAAACAGCCTATTATCTGCCGGAGACACTGAACGGAGAAACTGTAACATGGTCAAAAGTGCCGGATCTGACAGGTCTGGAGCTGATGGCACTTGCCGCGGCGGCAGGAGCAGTCTGCTGGGCGGCAAAAGGAAGGGAAGAAGAAAAAGCAAGGCAGAAAAGAGAAGAACAGATGCTGCGGGATTATCCCGAAATTGTCAGCAAAATGGTTCTTCTTCTGGGTGCCGGGCTTGGGATGCGGAAAGTACTCGAGCGGATTGCAGTGGATTACCGGAAAAATCTGGCGCTTGGCGGGCAGAAACGTTTTGCCTATGAAGAGATTGTATTTACCTGCCAGGAGATGGAAAACGGTGTTTCCGAGCAGGAAGCGTACCAGCGCATGGGAATGCGTATGGGAACCGGAGCGTATCGTTCCCTTGCTGTTCTGCTGACGCAGAACCTGAAAAAAGGCAGTAAAGGACTGCTGGAATTATTGAAACAGGAATCGCAGGAGGCCTTTGAGGAGAGAAGAAGGCAGGCGAAAACAACAGGAGAAAAGGCATCGACAAAGCTTCTTCTTCCGATGGGCATGATGCTTGCGGTTGTATTGGTCATACTCACGGTTCCGGCATTTTTGTCCTTTTATGCATAGGGGATGTTTTTATCCCCACAACAGCTGGTAAAGAGAGGGAGGTGGGAATTATGAAGCTGATATCGGAGTTCTGGAAAGAGGAAGATGCGGTGGGTGTTGTGGAAGTGATTCTGATTCTCGTTGTGCTGATCGGACTCGTACTAATCTTTAAAAAGCAGCTTGTGAGTCTGGTCAACAGTCTGATGGAGAAGGTCACAAACCAGAGCAACACCGTATAAACGGGAAAATGTCCAATACGGAACTCCAAAGAAAAATTTAGAAGCCGGTACGGACCTATATGTCATTTGCATATCTGTGTCTCGGTATATCCTTTATCCGATCCACGGCATCTAAAGTTCGAAAAAGTAAAAGTAAAGTGGAAGGAGCTGTATCCCATGAGGGAAACAGAAAGACAGAAAAGATGGGCAGCCGGAAGCATAACAGCATATTTGTGTCTCGTTCTGATACTGATGCTTTCCCTGATTTCCGGGACAATTGCGTCGGTGCGAAATGCCCATGCACGGGTGATGACGGCCTGCGCAATGGAACAGGGACTGTATTCTCTGTTTGCCGGGTATGACAGAACACTGCTGGGACAGTACGAGCTGTTTTTTTATAACGGCGGGGATAAGAGCGGTGTCTGGAAACCTGAAACCATGAGCAGAAAAGTCGCAGAAACTGCGGGAGAAGTTCTGTCCCCCACTGCATCGGGGATGGGAATTCTATCAGGCAGTTTATCTGGCGGACAGGTTACAGAAGTTTATCTCGGCGGCTATCGTCTTGCGACAGACGAGGAGGGAAGTGCTTTCTCCCGTCAGATCTGTGAGGCAATGAAAGCCAGCCTTGGAACTTATGGAATACAGCAGCTTTCCCAGAAATTAAGAGGAGAACAGGAAACCGTGAAACGTCAGGAGGACGGACAGAGCGGTTACGAGGAAGAGGAGGTTTTAAAACAGTATGAAGAATCCAAACAGCCAGAAGAGGGAACAGAAAAAACAAAAGGTGAAGGAGAATCTGGAAACGGCACGCCTTCGGAACCGGATCAGAAGCAGCCGGTACCGGAAGATTTTGTGAATCCGATTGAGGTCATTCAAAAAGTAATGAAAATGGGAATTTTAGGACTGGTCCTCCCGGAAGGGCAGGCACTGTCGCAGGGGGAAACGGATGTATCGTTTCTTGCATCAAAACGGGAGCTGCAGAGCGGGTTTGGCATGGCAGAGTGTGGAAAAGAACTGAGCTTTGTGGATAAGATGCTTTCGTCCGAATATATTCTGTGGAAATTTCCGTGCTATACCAGCAAGGAGAAGAAGGAAGGGCTGCAGTGCCAGGTGGAATATGTGCTCTGCGGAAAAAACAGTGATCAGGATAATCTGGCGGGAACCGTGAACCGTCTGCTGGCGCTGCGGGAGGCGGCAAATCTGGTGTATCTGGCGAAAGATGCGCAGAAGCAGGGCGAGATGGAAGCAATGGCGGGGGTAATTGCCGCGTCGTTTGGAGTTCCGGCGGCGATGCCGGTTGTGAAAATGGCACTTGCCGTGTGCTGGGCATTTGCAGAAAGCATTCTGGATCTGCGGGAACTGCTGGATGGTGGAAAAGTAGCACTGTTCAAAACGGCAGAATCGTGGCAGCTTTCTCTGGAACAGCTTCCGAAACTGCTGGAAACAGGGGATCAGAGCAGAAAAAATGCACCGGGCGGCATGGAGTATTCCGATTATCTGCGGCTGCTTTTGATGCAGAAATCGGGAAAAGCGGTAACGTTTGGAGCGATGGATCTGGTGGAATACAATATGCGGACAGAACAGCAGCAGCCGGGTTTCCGACTGGATTGCTGTGTCGATGAACTGGAAGCCGGTTTTACGGCGGTAATTGGGAAACGAGAGTATGAGATTACGAGAAATTATGGATATGAGATGCAGGGAGCAGCCTGAAAAATGGGATGACTCCGGCAGGGATACAAAAGGGTGTTCTTCTGAACGGCACATTTATTTCTGGAACCTTATCAAAAAACTTATCCACTCTTCCGGGAATTTTTATAAATCCGGATCAGGAGAGCAGCCTTTTGTAAAACGAAAATGGAACAGGGCAAGCCTGACGGTGGAAGCTTCACTGGCACTTCCTGTTTTTCTGATCGCGGTTCTTGTGTTATTAAAAATCGTGGATCTTTACCGGTTGCATGGAATGCTGACGGTATCTCTGCAGGAGTCCGCGCGGTATCTTTCCGTCTGTGCCTACGCGGTGGATGAGACGGGAAAAGAAACGTATGAAATACCAGAAACGGCCGCGTGCATTGCTTATGCAGAAGCAAAGATTCCAAAAGAAATCCGCGAAAATGGAATGGTGACACTGGTAGGAAGCCGTGTGAAAAATGGATGGCTGGAACTGAAAGCGATTTACTGGCCGAAAATGGGAAACCGCCTCGTTCCGGTGCGGAACCGGGGAATTGCAGCGTGTGCGAAAGTGCATCTGTTCTGCGGAAAGACAGAAGAGGAGGCGGATGAAGAAGAGGGCGAAGCAAAACAGATGGTGTGGGTGACTGAGAACGGCAGTGTGTATCATACCGATTCGTCGTGCAGTCATATTAATCTTTCGATCCAGGTTTCCTCACCGGGTGCGCTTGCGTGGAAACGGAATCAGGATGGAGAAAAATATAAGGAATGCGAACAGTGCGTGGGAAATGGCGCTGCGGGGGCAGAAGTTTACTATACGAAATACGGAAACCGGTATCATAACAGTCTTTCCTGCAAAGGGCTGAAACGTAAAGTAAAACTTGTAGCACTGGAACAGACGGATGGACTGCCGCAGTGCTCGAAATGCGCGAAAAAGGCGGCGTAAGAAAGCCGGATATGAGCAGAGCAGATGTCTTTTTTCCGGGTGAGACCGGAAAGAAGGACGGTAAACAGAAACTCGGGTTTGCGGAAAGGAGGCCGCGGCTGTGTATCAGGAAGAAGTAAAGAGTGCAATTATATTGCTGTATCTGGGGATTCTTGCCGGAATGGATGTGAGGAAACGGCAGATCAGCCTTGTCCTGACCGGTGTTTTATTCCTTGCAGGCATTGGATGGCAGATTCTGGTGGAACAGACATCGTGGCTGGAATGGCTGCTGTCCCTGCTGCCGGGAGCGGGATTTCTGACGCTCAGTTATATATCACGGGAACAGGTGGGATACGGGGACGGCCTTCTGCTTCTGACGGTTGGAATCTGGCTGGGATTTGGGCAGACATTCGGCGTTCTGACGCTGGGACTCATTCTCTGTTCGGTACTCTGCGGAGTCCTTCTGATGCGGAAGAAAATACGGAAACAGGATTCTATACCGCTGGTGCCGTTTCTGCTGCTTGGATTTGTGGGGAGGTGCGGAATGCTTTGAAAGTGAAAATGAGAAAAGCAAGTATTACGGTAGAGGCAGTTCTGGTCGTGCCGCTTGTTCTGATGGTGATTTTTCTTCTGTTGTCGCTGACATTTTTTGTGCACGCACGGAGCTGGTATACATTTGCGGCATATGAAAGCACAATGCTTGCCGCCAGTGAAGGCCGCCTGTCCGTGGAAAAAGGAGAGGCAGCCGCCCAAAGCCGGATGGAATGGTGGATTTCCCAGATACCGCTTCCGGCTGAACCGGTGACCGTACAGACGGTGTGCAGAGAAAAAGAGATTCAGATAAAAGCAGAAGGAAACATTCTGCCAATCTGGAGCCGGAACGCGTGGGAATATTCGGTTTTGAGTGAAAGCAGGAGAAACAATCCGGTGAAAACGATCCGGAAGATACGGGCAGTAAAACAGATCTGGAACCAGAAGTAAGGACGGAAGCGGAGAAATGCAGATTGATTATAAAAGAGATTTGAATCATACATATGTTATTTTACAGGAGGAAAAAGAGCCGGACACGGCGTCGTATCAGATCCGTATGCTGCTGACAAACACAATCCCAGGGCTTTTGGACTGCAAAATCGGGAAAATGGATGATAAAACATTGTTTTACTATGAGGTGACATCAAAGCAGTCGCTTCAGAGTGTGTTTGAACAGCGCTCGATTGGGGCGGAGGCGCTGCGGAAACTGTTTGAACAGCTGCTGGATCTTCTCGAAGAACTGGGGCAGTACCTGCTTGCACCGGACGGTCTCGTTCTGCAGCCGGAGCTGGTTTTTGCAGATGCAAATCTGGAGAACTTTTCCTTCTGTTATCTGCCGGGAAAGCAGGGACACACAGGCTGTTTTCAGAAGCAGATCCGGGAGCTGATGGAATATCTGCTGCCGAAGCTGGATCACCAGGAGCAGGATGCGGTGGTACTCGGGTATGGACTGTATCGGGAGATTTCGGCGGAGATCTTTTCGGTTGAGATGATTCAGGCACTCTTATATCAGACAGGGAAAGAGAAGAAAGAAACGACGGAGCAGGAGGGAAAAGAGCGTCCTAGGGAAGAAAATCCGCCTGTACAGATGGAGGAAACACTTTGGGGAGAACAAGAAGCGGAAGCGGCGGAAAATTTTTTTGTGGAAGCGGAGGAAGAAAAGGATGAAGGACGCTGGAAAAATATTGTGGAAGCAGTGATCTGCATCGGATTTCTGGGAGGTGTGCTGGCACTGCGGTGGACACAGGCCGAAACTGTTTGGTATCTGGTGCTGGGAGGAGCGGCGGCTGTTGTGGGAATTGTAAGTCTGGCATTGGAACTTGCCAGCCGATGGAAAAAGCGGCAGTCGGGAACAGAAACAGGAAGCTATGGGAAGGCCGCAGGAATCCGGAAACAAGGAGAAACAGGAGATGTATTTTCGGAATATCAGAATCGGAAGGGCTTAAAACAGAAAGATGGAACATGGAATCCGAAAAGCGATACAGAACAGCAGGGATGGAAAAGGGATTCCTCAGCCGAAAAAGAGAAAACATGGGAAAAGAATGAAGAACAGGAAAACAGAAAGATGCACAGCCTGATGGAATTGGAGGGGCATGAAGAGGATCTGTTTGGAAAAACGGAACTGCTGACCAGCCCGGAGGATGAGGGAAGGGCATATCTGATTCCGATAGATCCGATTGATCTTCCGCTGATTCCGATTGAACGCGGAAGCACATTGATTGGAAAACTGTCAGCGGCGGCAGATGTAATTCTGCCATACCGTACGGTAAGCCGCCTTCACGCAAAGCTGGTCAGTACAGAAGAGGGAGATTATCTGCTGGATCTGAATTCGCGGAACGGAACAACGGTGAATGGCGTTCCATTGATGGGCGAGACAAAAAAGAAGCTGGAGGATGGAGACGATATCTCATTTGCCGGGAAGAAATACCGGTATAAGGCGGGAGAGAAAAACAGAAATTAGAGAAAAATGACGCATTACACTTTTTCGATTTGGAGAAAGTGCTGGATGCGTTATTTTTAATATGGCAGAATGATCGAAGAAAAAAGTTATGCGAATGAAACAAAAATATTACAGAAAAGAAAATTATGCATAAAATTAAAAAAAGAAATAATGTAAAAAATAATGTCATAAAACGTCGAAAGCCGTCGTGAAGCGTCAATAATTGTCGAAAAACGTTTATCAAAAAAGAAAAAAATTTGACGATTTCTTGCATTTACAAGTGAATTAAATTATAATAAAAAAATAGCACAGATAAGGAAATGATGTAATGGAAGAACAAAGGAAAAACAGTTACGATCCGAACGAAGATATCGTGGACCGTATGTGGAAGAGGTCAAAAAACAGCATCAATCTGGTCATCGTCGTATGCAATATTCTGGTATTCCTTGCAGTCACACTGACCGGAGGGACAGAGAGCTCCAGACATATGATGGACTGCGGTGCGGCGTATGCGCCGCTGATTGAGAGCGGAGAATACTATCGCCTGTTTACGAGTATGTTTCTTCACTTTGGCATCCAGCATCTGATCAACAACATGCTGCTTCTTTTGTTCCTTGGGGATTACCTAGAACGCGCAGTTGGAAAGATCCGTTATCTGGTCATCTATCTGGGCGGCGGACTCGTCGGAAATCTGTGCTCGTATCTGCATGAACTGTCCCTGATGAAAACAGGGGAAGCACCGGCAGTTTCCGCCGGCGCTTCGGGAGCGATTTTTTCTGCTGTCGGAGCGATGCTTGTTCTTCTGGCATTTCGGAAAGGAAGGCTGGAGGATCTCACCTTCCGGAGGATGGCCGTCATGGCTGTCCTTTCGCTGCTGGTCGGATTCCAGTCTTCAAATGTGGACAACTTCGCACACATCGGCGGTTTTCTGGCAGGTGCAGTCCTGATGGCGGTTCTCTATCCGGGAATGGCAAGGATCAGGAAAAGGGGAAAACGACCGTAAAGGTGCTTCCTTCCCCGGGAACGGAAGAAACGGAAATCGTGCCGTCGTGTGCGGTTACAATTTCCTTGCAGATGGCAAGTCCAAGGCCGGTTCCGTTTTTCTTATGTGTGACAAAAAGGTCAAAGAGAGTCGGCAGATCCTCGGCGGGGATTCCGCAGCCAGTGTCCTGCACACGGATGGTCAGAAAGTCACCGTCGAAACAGAGAGAGATTTTGATCGTTCCGCCGGAAGGCATTGCTTCCGCCGCATTTCGGATCAGGTTCAGAAAAAGCTGACGAAATTGCGTGGTATCAAGGGCAAAGCGCGGAATGGCAGATTCCTTGACAAGTTCAATGGAAACCTGTTGTTTTTCGAGGAGAACGCCGGTATCGGCACAGAGATTCTGGAGCAGAAGATAAGGATTCACGTAAGCGCGTACCGCCCGATATGAATGATTATAGCAGGAGAGCTCATCGAGCAGGGAGTTCAGAAAAGCCATATTTTCCTGGATTTTCTGAAAATAGAGATCGTTGGAAAGCTCCGGATGCGCTAAAAGAAGAAGCTGATGAAAGCTGTGGATAACCGCAACAGGATTTCGAACCTCATGTGAAATCCGGGAAATCATAGCGTGACATTCTTCCGATAAGCCCTGTGAATTGGTTGTTGGTTCTTTTGACATAGCCGTATCCTCCTTATGATGCGTAGGTAATGATTTTTGATTAGGCAAAAGTTTAGCATTGAAAAGGGGGAGCGCGCAACAAAAAGCGTTCTGCATTATTTGACATTTTTCGACAAATAGTGAGAAAATAGAGTTGTTCGGAACCGTGCAGAACGGGATTCGGAACAACAGAAGAATTAAAAAAAGTAAAGGAGAAAAAGATCATGGATTGTATTTTTTGTAAATTAGCAAACGGAGAAATTCCAACCGCAACATTGTATGAGGACGATGAGTTCCGTGTCATTCTGGATCAGGGACCGGCAACGAAAGGACATGCGCTGATTCTTCCAAAACAGCATTTTGCAAACATTTATGAAATTCCGGATGAAACCGCAGCGAAAGCAATGATTCTCGGCAAAAAAATGGCGACGGCCATGACGAAAGCGCTTCATTCTGATGGCTTCAATCTGGTACAGAACAATGGTGAGGCAGCAGGACAGACGGTATTCCACTTCCATATGCATCTGATTCCAAGATATGAAGGTGACAATGCCGGTATTGCTGCATGGAAGCAGGGAACTCTCGAGGATGCGGTAAAAGAGCAGATCATTGAGAGCGTGACGGCAGAGCTGAAGGCCTGAGAAAAGGCTGGCAGCAGCCAGAAAAAGAATCAATGACAGACGAACAGGGGCGGAGAACAATGGACAAAAATAACTTTTCAGAAATATATAAAAAGTATGTAATGACAGCCTATTCAGCCGCAATGCAGGTGGTGCACAATGAAGCCGATGCGGATGATATCGCACAGGAAACGATGGTGAAACTGTACCTGAATATTGATGCGCTGGATGAAGACAGAGTAGAAGGCTGGGTCCGTGTCGCTGCAAAGAATCTGGGAATTGATTATCAAAGAAAAACACAACGTTTTGACTGGAACGAACTGGATGAGGATCTTCGGGCGGAAGAGATGGAACTTCCGACGCTTGCAGAGGAAGAAAAGCAGGAGAGAAATCATTTTTTTCAGGAAGTGATGGATGCACTGAAAGATCATGATGAATCGGGTTATTATATTACGCGTGAAATCAAGGTGCATGAGCGTTCGGAAAAGGAAGTAGCATCCGAAATGGGTATCACCATCGGAAATCTGCGGGTGAAAATGACCCGGACGAAAAAATGGCTTTGCCAGCACTTTGCTGACAAAGCCAGAGAAAGGGGATTTCTGTAGTTACTATTTGCGTTCGCATTCCTGGATCAGGGAAAGGATGCGGCCGATGGAATCGGTGTGGCTGCTCTTCTTCATCGCATTGATGTAGGTCTGACGGTTTTCGTAAACCTCACGGATTGCGGACTGAAGAGTCTGCGCATTCACGGATTCTTCTTCCAGAACTTTACTGTAACCCTGACGCTCAAAGGAACGCGCATTTAAAATCTGGTCTCCGCGGCTGGCATTGGCAGAAAGCGGAATCAGAATGTTTGGTTTTGCCAGAGCACTGATTTCGCAGATCGCATTTGCGCCGGCGCGGGAGATGATCAGATCTGCTGCGGCGAAGAGATCCGGGAGCTCATCTTTGATGTACTCGAACTGAACGTAACCTTCGGTACCATTTAAGGATGCATCCAGTTTATCTTTACCGCAGAGATGAATCACCTGGAAATCTTTCAGAAGTTCTGGTAAAATAGAACGGACCGCATGATTGACAGCGACGGAACCGAGGCTTCCTCCGATGACGAGAATAACCGGTTTTGCGGCATTGAATCCGCAGAACTTCAGGCCTTCCCGTGCATCGCCGGACAGCAGTTCCTGGCGGATTGGCGTTCCGGTCAGAACGGCTTTGTTTTCCGGGAGACATTTAACGGTTTCCGGGAAATTACAGCAGACCTTTGCAGCGGACGGAATACACAGCTTATTTGCCAGGCCAGGCGTCATATCCGATTCATGGATGAGCGCCGGGACTTTACATGCTTTGGCGGCAAGGACAACCGGTACCGAAACGAAGCCGCCTTTGGAGAAGACAACGTTTGGTTTCAGCTTTTTGAGCAGTTTTTTTGCTTCAAAGTAGCCTTTTACGACGCGGAATGGATCGGAAAAGTTTTTCGGATCGAAGTAGCGGCGCAGCTTTCCGGATGAAATTCCGTAATACGGAATGCCGAGATCTTCGATCAGCTTGCGCTCCATACCGTCGTAGGAACCGATATAAGAGATTTTATAACCTGCTTCCTTTAATTTTGGAATCAGGGCAATATTCGGGGTAACATGGCCGGCGGTACCTCCGCCTGTCAGAACAATATGCTTCATGAGAATTCCTCCCTGGAATTTGATAATATCATTTGGCTTTTATTATCCCCTCAAGAAGAAAAAAAGTCAAGAGCGGTTACAACATGGAAAATGCCGAGGAACGGAAGAAGATGAAAAAGATAGAAAAAGAAGAACAGCTGAAAAAGAAACTGGAGCAGACGATGGAAGAAAAAATGGCTGCGGATTCGAAAACGGTGGAAGGGGAATCGGCAGTTGTAAAGGCAGAGGAAGGAAACACAGCAACAGAACAGGAGCCGGAGGCTGCGCCTGCACTTTCAGAGGAAGAACTGAACGCAATGTACGAGCGCTTCCAGCAGCGACTCCAGAAGGAAGGACTCGCGGACGCGGAAGGCAACCCGACAGAAAAAACACTGGAGATCCGCCGCCAGATCGTGGAGAAAAAGGTGGAACGCGAAAAGCAGGCGGAGAGACAGAAGAAGATTGCGAAGAGAGCGAAAACAACAAAACACTGGGTACGGACGGCAAAGGCGGCTGGTGTTGTGTTGGTTGTGGGGGCGTGCGTTTTTGGAGCCAGTATGACGAGCGAGGCGAATCGGATTCGGTTGGTGGAGACGATTAGTGGGGTTCGGAATACAGGAGATACCACATGGATAGATAATGGAGAGGAGCGAAAATATACAAGAGGAAATATAGACGAGGCACAAAAGAAAATAAAAGATATGATACATATCGCGGTTCCAGAATTTTATTATATTCCTGCGGGAATGGAATATAATGATATTATGATAATGCCTGAGATACAAATGGCATCTATAGAATATCAATATAATGGGCAGTTTGTTTATTTTCGTTTGGCTTCGAATGAGAAGGACCTATCACAAGGAAGTTGGAAAGATCAAGAGAAACTTGAAGTAGAAACGATGGACAACGTAATAGAAGTTGAAATGGGCACAATCTCAGAGAATGATGAAGAAAATTATTATGCAACTTGGAAATATAAAGATGCATATTATCAACTAAGCGGTCAAATAGAAAAAGAGGAATTAATAAAAATTTTAAACGAAATGCAGTATAATTTGTAATTATATTAGAATCAGAACGTATATATTATGTAGATGAAGACGGGAGAAAAGAGGAAGTATGAAAAAGGCTATGAAGTTGAAAAGCTTACTCTTTTGTGCAATGCTTGTGCTTGCATTGGCTGTAAATACGGTAAGTGTGCAGGCTGATGCATTAGATTATTTAGGAAATACGATAGATGAATCCGTCTTAACAAATGAAATAGAATCAGTTGGAACGTACCAGAGTGTGGCGCGAAGTACATATTTACATGAGGGATATGTAAGAATTACTAATAACGGTAATGGTTATATTGGAATAGGAGGAGCTACCTTATGTAATGTTACTTGCAATACAGTAAAATTAAATATATATTTGGAACGTTCGAGCGGCCCAGAAGATTTTTACAGCTATAAAAAATGGGAAAAAGTGGATTATAACACTAACTCATTATACTTTAGTACACAGATAAAAGTAGAAAAAGGTTATTATTACCGTTTAAGAGGTTATCATTCCTGTACTAAGAGTGGTGTTACTGAGAATGGTGGAAGTTCAACCAATGGAATCTATATTGGATAATAATTTTTCACCTAACATGTAGATATCAATATTGAAAACAAGCAAAAGTATAATTCATACAAGCACAAGAGAGTAGAGTAAATGAACGGAAATAATTTTTAGACTAGTAGTTTGCAACTCCCTCACCCCTTAAAAATCCCGGGGCCAGTCCCCTATAGAAACCTTATAACAATGAATATATTAAGACGAAAACGCAGATCTTTCAGGATTTTCAACGCGTCGAAATTCCTTTTTCCAACCACAACACAGATCTGAGTCATCATGTGTTACTATGTTCAGCGTGTGAGTGATCATACGGAACATCGGCTGGCCCCGATAAGTGAGGCATCGGTATTACTGCAGGAATACCGGTGCCTCTTTTCTGTACGCTTCTACAAGCCGATGCCCATAATTGAACAAAAATATCAAGATTGTTGTGCAATCTGCTTTAAAATTCCGTTGGAATCTGCCAGATATTATGCTATAATAATCAAAAAAGAGAGAATAAGCATAAAACACAAAAGAAATTTCAGATTATTTTCGCGGACAACGCGTCAAAGACCATGCTGGCATGAGAACTTGATGACTGCTGGCCGCGATAACGGGCCAAACGCATAACGCGTGTTTTGACCCGTAGTGACAACATTTTGTCCCCGAACAAAACGGGAGAACAGGAGGCATCTTATGCGTCTTACATTTCTTGGAGCAACACATGAAGTGACGGGCAGTTGTTATTATCTGGAGGCTGCCGGGAAGAAGTTTTTAGTGGACTGCGGTATGGAGCAGGGACCGAATATTTATGAAAACAAGCCGATTCCGGTTCCGGCATCCCAGCTGGATTTCGTATTGATCACGCACGCGCACATCGATCACACCGGAAATCTGCCGCTGCTGTATGCACACGGCTTCCGCGGTCCAATCTATATGACCCCGGCGACGGTAGCGCTTTCGGACATCATGCTCCGCGATAGCGCACACATTCAGCTCGCCGAGGCCGAGTGGCGGAACCGCAAAAACCGCCGGGCAGGAAAAGAAGATTACGTCACGCCGTACACAATGGAGGATGCCCTCGGCGTGATCCGCTTACTGGAGGGCATTCCGTATCATCAGCGTGTGACACTATCGGACGGCATTCAGATCCGTTTCCTCGATGCCGGTCATCTGCTCGGTTCCGCATCCATTGAGCTGTGGCTGACAGAGGACGGTGTGACGAAAAAACTGCTCTTCTCCGGCGATATCGGAAATATCCATCAGCCGCTGATCAACGACCCGGAGTACCCGGAGAGCGCTGATTACGTGATTATGGAATCCACCTACGGTGACCGGAGCCACGGTCCGAAACCGGATTATGTACCGGAGCTGGCAAAAATCATTCAGGAAACGCTCGACCGCGGCGGCAACCTCGTGATCCCGTCGTTTGCTGTTGGAAGAACGCAGGAGATGCTGTACTTTATTCGTGAAATTAAGGCAGAACATCTGGTTCACGGCCACGGCGAATTCCCGGTTTACGTGGACAGTCCGCTTGCCGTTGAGGCAACCAATATTTTCCGCGATCACCAGAAAGAGTGCTACGATTCCGATGCTGCAGCGCTCCTTGCGCAGGGCATTAACCCGATTCTGTTTCCGGGCTTAAAGCTCTCGATTACATCCGATGAATCGAAAGCCATCAACTTCAACGAAACCCCGAAGGTCATTATCTCCGCGAGCGGCATGTGCGATGCGGGACGAATCAAGCATCATCTGAAACACAACCTCTGGCGGCAGGAGAGCACGGTTCTTTTCGTCGGCTATCAGGCCGTCGGTACACTGGGACGGGCGCTGATCGGAGGCGCGAAGGAAGTGAAACTGTTCCAGGAAGAGGTTCATGTGAACGCGCACATCATCCAGTTCCCGGGCATGAGCGGCCACGCAGATCAGGAAGGACTGCTCAAATGGGCAGGCAGTCTGCAGGCAAAACCGGACCGCGTTTTCGTAACGCACGGCGAAGATAAAGTGACGGAAATTTTTGCAGAAAAACTGTGGGACGAATTCCGCTACCCGGCGATGGCTCCGTTCTCCGGCACGGTATTTGACCTGAAAGAAAATGAATTCATCGAAAAAACCGTCGGCATTCCGATCCAGAAGGAAACAACGGCAAACGCAGGAACACTGCGCACGAGAAGCAGCGGAAATGCCGTCTTCGATCGTCTCGTTGCGGCTGGTCAGCGGCTGCTCACCGTCATTACAAGAAACAAAGGCGGTGCTAACAAAGACCTTTCGAAATTTGCTGACCAGATCAACAGTCTCTGCGACAAATGGGACAGATAAAGCAGTCCGGTGGCTGGAAGAAAGACTGTGCTATTAATATAGAAGAAAAACCGGAAGAAAGCAGGCGGCAGGGAAGCTGTGCTGCATCAGAAAAGAAAAAACAGAAGTGGATAAATTACAAACTCCCCGGGGTGAGCATTCCCCGGGGAGTTATTATAATAAAAAAGAGCAAGCGTAAAAAAAGTTATTTCTGGATAGCCTGTTCCAGCGCTTTTGCAAGCTGGTCTGGACATGATGTTCCGCGTCCGTTGCAGTCGATGCCTTTCATGCGGGAGATGGCTTCGTTTACGTCCATGCCCTCAACGAGTCTTGCAACACCCTGTGTGTTTCCGTTGCATCCGCCTACGAACTGTACGTTGTGTACTTTACCGTCTTCTACCTCAAACAGAATTTTTCTGGAACAGGTACCTTTTGTTGTATATTCCATCGATAGGATCCTCCTTTGTGAATAAAAAATTAGAACATTATCGTGAACTTCAGCCACGATAATTCTTCGGTTCCTGCTATTATATCATAGATTACGAAAACAGCAAAGAAAAAAGATACCACAGATCCCAAATTTATTGTATACTGTAACAGGAATTACAAAGAAACCAGAAGGAAAAGAAAATGGACTCCCGGAGTTTTCCGTTCTTACTTTAGCGGCTGACCGCTGACAAAAATGATTTCATAAAAGCAAGAACAGAAAGAATCGGGGAGTACATGTAAAGTTATTGGAGGATATCATAAACATGAAGTTAATCGGAATTATCGGTGCAATGGAAGTTGAAGTTGCAAGCTTAAAGGAAATGATGACGGATGTTACAATCCGCACGAAAGCATCCATGGAGTTCAACCACGGTTACCTGAACGGAAAAGAAGTGGTTGTTGTGCGCAGCGGAATCGGTAAAGTAAACGCCGGTATCTGCACGCAGATTCTTGTGGATGATTACGGCGTGGACTGTGTCATCAACACCGGAATCGCAGGCTCCCTGCGGAATGAAATCAACATCGGCGATATCGTCATTTCGACCGATGCTGTTCAGCACGACATGGATGTGCGCATCTTCGGATACCCGCTCGGCGAGATTCCGCAGATGGGTGTTTTAAGCTTCCCGGCAGACGAGCACCTCGCAGAGGTGGCAGAGGAAGTCTGCAAGGAAGTCAATCCGGAAATCCAGGTATTCCGCGGACGCGTGGTCAGCGGTGACCAGTTTATTTCCAGCAAAGAAGTGAAAAACCATCTGATCGAGGAATTCAACGGTTCCTGCGCCGAGATGGAGGGCGCTGCGATTGCGCAGGGCGCTTATCTGAACAAGATTCCATACGTCGTACTCCGCGCCATCTCCGACAAAGCAGACGACAGCGCAACAATGGACTACCCGACCTTTGAGAGCGAGGCAGCCCGCCACTGTGTCAACCTGCTGCAGGAAATGGTAAAACGCCTGTAATCTAAAAAAAGCAAGAAGAAAAAATCGACAAACGGGCAGGCGAAAACCAGCGAAACCACGCGAACCGGCACGAAAGCAGTCCCCTGAAGGAACGAAAAATAAAAATTCACGCGAAAAAGCACAGAATCACAAAGAATTTGACGAACGTTTTTTGTTTCCAAATTTTTCCGGCAGTGCTATACTGTGGCACATCGGAACAAGAAGATGCTCACTACGGATTGCTCAGCAGTAAAACACTTGCTGTTTTGTTGCGTAAGAAAGTGATTCAGGTGTGAGCAGCCCTCCTTTTGCGAAGCAAAATTTTCAATGAGGGCTGCGAATGTTACAGTTCCCAGGTACCTGTGAACTGTAACACGTCTCCACTGCCGATATGCCAGCGGAAGAATCCTGTGCGCGCAAATTCTGCCGCGGCATCCGCCGATGCACCGCAACGGAAGCACCGGCATATGATCATGACAGGCAAATTCAAAAATCATCAGGGGGAATAAGAATGCTGGAGTTTTGTGTGAAACAAAATGTGTTCTTATACGCAATGATAGCAGCAGGAATCGCCGGTGTGTGGTGCCTGTTCTGGAATAACCGTTTCTACACCCGGGCCATCCGCGATCTCGGAAGGCTGAAGGAACCAAAGTCGAAATGGACCAGGTCGGTGCTGGAAACGTGTCAGAGAAAAGCGCATCCCTTTTCGAATGCCGGGGCGTTTATGCGCAGCCAGATTGCACAGGGCAGGTCAGCGGGAATGGCAGTCCCGACGCTTCTGCGCGGAAGCCAGAATATGATCCTCACGGTTCTGGCACTGTCGATTCTTTCGCTGTGGGCGATCTACCGATACCGTTATGGAGAGGCGGAGCTGATGCGCTACCTCGGAACGGGCACCGCGCTCGCCGGAGGCCTTGTCTTTTTCCGGCTCTGTCTGGATTTCGGCGGAAAAGAGGAAATTCTGCTGAACGGCTGGACAGACTATCTGGAAAATGAGTTTGCAGCGACGAAACAGAGTGCGGTGCTGGAAACCGTACAGCAGACCGAACGGCAGCCGGTGCAGGCGGAAACCATGGCACAGGCAGGAACCGGAGCGGCGAAAGCAAAACCGCAGACTGCGGGAAGCGAGTCCGCCAAAGAGCGGAATGAACTGTTCGCAGACCCGGAAAAAGAAGCGAGGATTTCGAAAGTCAGGGAGGGCATCCGCCAGACCGCCGCGGCCGAGAGCAGGTTTGCCGGAATGCTGACGCCCGAGGAAGAGAAGCTGATGAGGGAAATTATCAGCGAATACGTGTAAATACCAGGGGATCAGGCCGGGGAGCATGGCATATCGACATGACCATATTTCCGAATCGGCAGTCCGCAGGTATCTAAGATAAAAATATTTCAGGCAGTGCTGTCTTTCAAAACAGACAGGCGGCACTGCTTTCCCGGATAAAGCAGAATCATCATCTGCAAAAGGAGGAACCAACATGAGACTTGTAATTCTTGAGGCAGAGTCACTGGGAAAGGACATGGATCTGTCCGGCTTTTCCCGTTTTGGAGAAGTGACAGTATATGAAAAAACAACGGAGGAGGAATGCCCGGAGCGTGTGCGGGAGGCGGATATCGTCATCTGCAACAAGGTGCGCATGTGCAGCCGCACCCTGTCCGGCGCGGAGAACCTGAAACTGATCTGCGTCACCGCGACCGGCATCAACAACATCGATCTCGATTATGTGAAGCGCCACAACATCGCCGTGACGAACGTCGCCGGCTATTCCACCGTCAGCGTGGCCCAGCACACCTTTGCGATGTACTTCTATCTGGCAGAAAAACTCCGTTATTACGATGATTACGTAAAAAACGGCAGCTACGCCGCCAGCAGTCTTTTCACCTGCATGGACAGACCGTTCACCGAGCTGGAGGGCAAGACGTGGGGCATCATCGGCCTTGGCGCGATCGGCAGAAAAGTGGCTTCGATTGCACAGGCATTCGGCTGCCGTGTGATCTATTACTCCACCTCCGGTGCACACGACGATCCGGACTACGAGCGGGTCGATCTCTATCGTCTGCTGAAGGATTCTGATGTGGTTTCCATCCACGCCCCGTTAAATGAGGCGACCGAGAACCTGATGAATATCGAAACGTTTGCCAACATGAAGCGGAACGCAATTCTGATCAACGTCGGCCGCGGCTCGATCGTGAATGAGCGTGACCTCTGCTGTGCCCTGCGCGAGGGCCTGATCGCCGGAGCAGCGCTCGATGTACTTTCCAGCGAGCCGATCCGCAGTGACAGTCCGTTGCTGAAAATGGCGGACGATGACCGCCTGTACATTACGCCGCACATCGCCTGGGCATCGAAGGAAGCCCGCACGCGCCTGATCGGACTGGTGCAGAAAAATATTGCTTCGTACCTGGAAGGCGGCATGGAAAACCGCGTGGTATAAAAGGGGTACAAAGCCAGGGACAAAATACATAAAAAGAGCCGGACATTCGACGGAACCGCAGAGGGGACTGTAAGAACAGCCGCTCCCAAGTTCCGCCGGATGCCCGGCTTTTGCATTTGCTTTATTGCTGCAAAAACGAGAGAACATTATTCCTCTGTAATCTGAATTTCCAGATAATCAAACTCCAGCGATTCAATAAAATTATCCTGTGTGAACCGCGTTTTCGATCTCCGTTTAAACTCCGAAATATTCGTATCGAGCCAGATCGGCTTCGCCAGATTCCAGGCATCACAGATTTCATCGAGCGCACGGAAGACCTTGTGCGTTCTGGTATCCTCATCGTCGATGCAGACGGTAAGATCCTGAAGAACATGATTGTTTTCCACTAATTTTCCCCACATCTGAAACATATTAAAAATCCTCCTGAAAAGTACAAAGTGAACAGTGCATTTGGAACGACCGTGTTAATCGCTGGTAACGGTATGCAGTTCTTTAAAATCCTTCGGCGAGATTCCGTACTCTTTTTTAAACGCGCGGTAAAAACTCGAATAGTCGTGAAATCCGAACAGCAGATACACCTTTGTGACCGGTACATCGCCGAGCAGCGCTTCACGGCACCTTGCCAGCCGCTTTTTGGAAATGTACTGGTGGATCGACATGCCGATTTCATCCTTGAAAACGTGTGCAATGTGATATTTGCTCACAAAAAGTTCCGCCGCCAGCCGTTCGAGCGACAGATTCTCGGACAGGTGCTCATCAATATAGAAACAGAGCTGTTCATACAGCGAGAGCTGTGCTTTCCGGGTGAGCGGGTGATGCTGCTCATACACCGTTCGGTTGATCTGCATCAGCAGGTCGCTGACGTAGAGAAAAATCTGCGTCTCTTTTCCAAAATGATCGGACCGCATTTCTTCGATCAGGCGGATGGTGCGGTACTGGATCGTGTTGAACTCGACGGAATCGAGCGGGAACAGATATTTCTGATTTTCGGCAGCGTATTCCATCAGGTAAACGTAGTCGGCGGAACGGGCGCGGAGCTGCTCTGCAAAAGAGGTGCTGACCCAGAACACAAAGCGGCGGTACGGCACAGACAGGTCGTGCATCACCAGATGATGCGGTACGCCGGGCGGAATCAGAAGAAGATCGCCGGGCGTCGGTGTGTAGAGCACTCCGTCGATTTCCAGTGAGATCGCCCCTTCGAGAAAGAGATAGAACTCATAATGCGTATGCGTATGTTCTTTTACGCCGGGCACATCGTCGGTGCTGTAATAGTATAACTCAAACGTATCCGAAATCATGTACTGCCGGGTGGCAAATTTCGTCTGCAGTTTTTCTTTCATAATAAAAGCATCCTTGCAAAAAAATGATATTTTTGAACCATAACAACAATTCCCAGCATATCACAAAACAGCAAGTTTTACAATGTATTCGGCAATCCGCACAATAGAAAAAAACAACTTGTCCAGTTACGATACAAGGGAATAAAATAAAAACAGAATGCAGAATAAATTTCAGATAAAGATCAAAACGGAGGAACAGCTATCATGAATCAGATTCTCGAACAGCTTGGAACATACGGCATTGTGCCGGTTGTCGTTTTACAGGATGCAGCAAAAGCAGAGCCGCTTGCCGAAGCTCTCTGCAAGGGCGGACTTGCCTGCGCCGAGGTGACCTTCCGCACCGATGCGGCAGAAGAATCCATCCGCATTATGAGTGAAAAATTCCCGGAGATGCTGGTGGGAGCCGGAACTGTGCTCACAACCGAGCAGGCGGACCGCGCCGTAAAAGCCGGAGCAAAATTTATCGTCAGCCCGGGTCTCAACCCGGAGGTAGTAAAATGGTGTCAGGCACACGAAGTACCAGTGATCCCGGGCATCGTGACCCCGACTGAGATGGAGCAGGCGATCGGTCTTGGGCTCACCATGGTGAAATTCTTCCCGGCAGAACCGGCAGGCGGACTGAAATACATCCGTGCCATCGCAGCACCGTACACCATGATGAAATTCATGCCGACCGGCGGCATCAACCCGCAGAATGTAAGAGAATACCTGGCATACGACCGCATCGCAGCATGCGGCGGAAGCTGGATGGTAAAAAATACGATGATTGAAAACAACGAATTCGACCGCATTGAAGAGCTGGTGAAAGAGGCGGTTGAGATCGTAAAGGAAAGCCGGACGTGACGACATCCTTCCCGCAGCCGCTGGGCACCGACCGTTGACCTCGAGCGTGATCCGAGATGGGGAAGAAACGAGGAGTGCTACGGCGAGGACCCTGTGCTGACCGGAAAAATGGCCGGCGCTTACATCGAGGGAATGCAGGGCGACGATCCAAAATATCTGCGCTGTGCATCAACCCTGAAACACTTCTATGGAAACAACACCGAGGTCGGCCGCGGCTGGAAGAACTCTTCGATTGACCCGCGGAATAAATATGAGCTGTATCTCGAGCCGTTCCGCAGATGTATTGAGGAGAGCGGCGCAGAGGGCATCATGACGGCGTACAACAGAATCAACGGCACCGTCGGCGGAATGGTTCGGGAAAACATGGAAATCTCGGAATCCGTCATCATGAAACAGGCGGACCAGAAGATGTATGAAAATAAAAAAAGTTCACGGTGAATCGCCGCAATGGATTGTCCCCGCGGGTCTTTTCGTGGTACAATGAAACATAACCGATAAAAAGAAAAACGAGGGCAGAACATGAACGAATTATATGAAATGATTGAAAAGAAAATCAAAGAATCCGGCTATCCGCGGCCGATTTCGGGAAGCGATGTTTACGATGACATCTGCGACCAGATCGAGGGAAAAGAGAACGGTTCCTATGTGGTATTATCGAAATTTGATGATGATGTGATTTTCGAGTACCACATCACGGTGATGGATGATGAATTCAACCTCGGCGTGCTGACGATGCGCACCCCGGAGGGCGTGTTTGAGGCTGATTTTGACCAGTAAAAGAGAAAAGAAAGAGGTTGTTACTTATGCCGAATGTTGAAAAAATCACAAAACAGACGGAAAATCCGTTCGTAAATCTTTACCTGGTGGAAGGGACAAACAAAGTAAACCATCACTTCCGCTATTACGTGGCTTCCCGCGCAAAATCCATCGAGCAGATGAAGATTAAAACAAGGAAAAATACGCCGGACGGTGTGCTGATGTACAGTCTGTACGGGGAAAAACGCGACAAAATTGTCCTGGTGCGCCAGTACCGCGTTTCCATTGATGACTACATCTACGAATTCCCGGCAGGCCTGGTGGAACCGGGCGAGGAGTTCCATGAGGCTGCCGTGCGCGAGATGCATGAGGAGACCGGTCTTACGTTTCACCCGTTGAAAGTAGATCCCTGCTACGAGAAACCGTTCTTCACCACAATCGGCCTGACCGATGAAGCATGCTCTGCCGTTTACGGCTGGTGCGAGGGCGAGATCAGCCGCAAATACCTCGAAGAGAGCGAAGTGATCGAAGTTGTCCTTGCTGACCGCGAGGAGGCAAAGAGAATCTTAAAGGAAGAAAATGTAGCAATTATGTGTTCTTATCATCTGATGCATTTTATTCATGATGAGGAGCCGTTTGCATTCCTGAAATAAGTGGAGGGGAGCCAGAAAAACACAACCCCTGGAAGTTCTTAGCACGAACTGCCAGGGGTTGTGTTTTTCTGACTCCCATTTACGTTGTGGGGGACGGGATGGTGAGGACTCAGGTGTAGTATTGGGCCTGGGTTTCGTAAAGATTGGCGTAGATGCCGTGGTTTGCGAGGAGGGTGTCGTGGGTTCCGTCTTCGGCGATGCGGCCGTGGTCGAGGACGATGATGCGGTCGCAGAATTTGCAGCTGCTCATGCGGTGGGAGATGTAGACAGCGGTTTTGCCGGCGGTCATCTGGCTGAACTGTTCGTAGATTTCAGCCTCAGCGATCGGGTCGAGGGCTGCGGTCGGCTCGTCGAGGATGACGAACGGGGCATCCTTGTAGAGGGCGCGGGCGATGGCGGTGCGCTGGGCCTCGCCGCCGGAAAGGTCGACACCGGAGCCGTTGTTGTTGTAAAGGCGGGTGCGGACGCCCTGCGGGAGTTGCTGTACACGGTCGGTGAGACCGACTTTTGCAAGAGAGGATTGCAAAGCAGCTTCATCAATCTCGGTTCCGGCGGCGATGTTTTCGTCGAGCGGGAGGGAAAACAGGTGGAAATCCTGGAAAACGACGGAGAATGCCTGCGTGTACTCTTTGTAGCTATATTTGCGGATGTCAATGCCATTCAGGGTGATGTAACCTGAAGTTGGCTCATACAGGCGGCAGAGCAGCTTGATGAGTGTTGTCTTTCCGGCTCCGTTACGGCCAACGAGGGCGGTTTTTCCGCCGACGGCAAAGGACAGTGTCACATGTTCGAGTACCGGAATATTCGTACCGGGATAAGAGAATGAGACATCGTGGAACGCAAATTCGTACTGGCCGTCGTCGCGTTTCTCAATCGGCAGTGTACCGTCGTAGGCCATAGACGGCTGCGCAATGAAATCCTCATAGGTCGAGAGATAGGAATTGATATAGTCGAACTCCGATCCGGTTGCGAGAAATGTCTGAAGATCACTCATGGCGCGTGTCACGGAACCGGCATACAGAAGAACATCCCCAATGGGGAGAACGCCGTACAGAGCCCTGGCGCCGATCACAAGGTACGCAGCGAAATTGGAAAGGAGCGAAAGCAGCGCGTTTTTTCCGTCTGTGATGGCGGAGAAGCGGGCGAAGTCGAGGTACATCGGCAGAAAGTGTTCCATGGCTTTTCCAAACTGTACGTCGAGAAAATGATCGAGATGACCGATGCGGATATCGTCCGCGCGCCGTTCTTCAAGCATCACATTAACGAGATAATTGGCAACCGAGTTGGAATGGTCGTTGCCCTGGTTCAGCTCTATCTTTTTCTGCGTACTCCTGCGGTTGATGCGGGAGGAAAGTGCAAGCTGCACACCACAGAGCAGGAGCAGTGCAAGCATCGAAAACGACGAGGTGAAAAAGTTATTCCTGCTGCTGTCGGACAGAAGAAACAGACGGAGCAGGAAAAACAGGGCATAGAGAACCGAGAGCAGGGAAGTGATCAGCGTATGAATGACAATGAGCTGGTCACCCACATTTCCCGATCCCATGGAGGAGACGTTGGTGCGCCGGATGGCATCCATCGTCTCTGTTTTTTCGAATTTCTCAAACTCCAGCTCCAGCGCCTTTGCGGTGATTTTCTGTTCCGTGCGTGCAAGACAGAGCTCCTTCTGGCCGTTGAGATACTGGCGGCAGATTTTTTCAAACAATCCCAGCCCATACTGCGTAAGCAGAAAGACGACAACAGTATACAGACAGGCGCGGTACGACTTTGCAAGCAGTAAATTCAAAATTCGCGCCGAGAAAAACAAGGAGAGATACGGCAGCGTTGCAGCTGCAAAAGCGCTTCCGAGAAGCCAGAACAGCACGCGGTGATTGCCCTGGCTCACCATAGTTAAAAAGCGGCAGATGGCATGAAACCGTTCTTTCATTTTCATCAGATATCTTCCTCCGTTTCCTGATAATACTGGCTCTGCACCTCAAACATATGCGCATACGATCCGCCAAGGGCAATCAGCTCATCGTGGGTTCCGCATTCTTTGATCTTTCCGTTTTCGAGAAACAGGATCGTATCGCAGAAGCGTGTCGATGCAAGACGGTGCGAGATGAAAAGCGCAGTCTTATTTTTCAGCAGTGTGCTGTAGGTTTCGTACATTTTATTTTCCGAGATTGCATCGAGCGCAGCCGTCGGCTCATCGAGCAGGAGCAGATGGCAATTTTTATAGAGTGCCCGCGCCATCATCAGTTTTTGCATTTCACCGCCGGAAAGCGTAATGCCGTCGTCCGCCATATCCTTGCCAAGATAGGTTTCTTCTTTCTGCGGCAGACTTGCAATTTTTTCCCAGAGTCCGGCGCGGATGAGTGCTTCTCGGCAACGGTTACGATCGGTCTCTTCCAGTGGGGAGCAGCTCACATTTTCTGCAATCGAAAACGAGAGTGCAAACGGGTCCTGAAAGACCGCCGCGATTGCTTTGTAATACTGTGCCGGATTCAGACTGCCAAGGGGAATGCCGTTGATGGTGATATTCCCTTCCGTTGGCTGATATAGCCCGCAGATCAGCTTGACAATGGTGGATTTTCCGGCGCCGTTGATGCCGACAAGTGCCGTATGCTCGCCCGCATGGAGTGTAAAACTGACATCATCGAGGATCCTTTTATCGCCGCCCGGATGGGAAAACGAGACGTGGGAAAAGCAGATTTCCAGCGGTTTTTCTTCCGCAAGTTCCGGCCGGAACGGCAGCGTGTGGCCTGCAGGGAACGGGAGATCGAAGAATTCCCGCAGCCAGCGGATCTGCTCGAGACAGAGCACGGATTTGGAGAGCGCGGCGGTGATCTCGTTAAAATATGAAGAAAAACCGGAGACGGCACCGAGCGCAAGCACAAAGCCGGATACGGTCATCGTGCCGTGGGATAGACGGTAAATCAGAAAGCCATAGCAGATTCCGTCGCGCAGAAGCTGTAGTGTAAGTGTCAGCAGATCATTTGCAAAGTAGGCGCTGCGGATGCGGAACAGAATTTTCTGATACCGCTTGTTGAGCTGGCGATAAACACCATCGAGCCATCCGTTCAGCTGATACAGACGGATATCCTTTCCGGCGGATGTGTTGTACGACTGTTTCTGGAAATAGCGCTGCGATACTTCAATTTCAGACAGATCGTCTCTGCGGCGGACTTCGTAAGAAGCCGCGCGGCGGTAGCTGAGAAACTGCAGAACCGAGAGCACAAGCAGCAGAAGAATGATAGCCGGATGGACGGTTCCGATCAGTCCTGCGTAGAGAATCAGCCCAAGAAACGAAGAATAAATTGTGACATCGTATCGGAACATGCCTTCCACGCCGACCCAGTTGCTGCAGGTGGCTCCGACGGCTTTTTCGGCGAGCTGCAGCGTTTTTGGTTCTGTCAGAACCGCATAATCTATCTGCATGAAATGACAGAGAAGGCGGCGCGTAAAAAAGCCGGTCCGGAATTCGGTATACTGCCAGGCGTTCCGCGATTGCAGAAAGGTGTGGCTGACAAAAACAACGGCATAGCAAAGAAAGAGAACGAGCGTTCCAAGTGCAAATCCGGAAAAGCCGCTGCTCTGTTCCAGAAACAGGAGAATCCCGGCAGGAAGCAGAATCCCGAAAAAGCCGGTGAGCACCTGTGAGACGATTTCGAGTGCCTGAAAGAGAAACGGCTTTTTGCTGTAATGCCACAGCTCCCGATGAATATAAATGTAGTTAGACCATAATGAATACATAAAGACCTCCTCTGTCACATGTCTTTCGTGAACTGTAGTTATCCTACCATATTCATGCAAAACACGGGGGAAAAGTACGTAAATGGAACAAAAAAGAACGCGAACAGCAAAAAAAGTGTTCACGTTCTGCAAAATTTTTCTGTAGAATCATCGGACAAAATCAAAAAATTCTGGAAAGAGCTTTTTACAGCGGCAGCATAATCTCCGTCACGAAAACGCCGGGCTCGTTCTGCCGGTTGATATATCCTTCGTACTTTTCCACAACAAGATTGATCCGTTTCAGCCCATGCCCGTGATTTCCGCGCTTCGTGGTGATATACTCGCTGTCCAGCTTCCGCACAGTATCCTTTGTTGCATTCGTAACGGAAATATACAGCTGGTTTTTCAGCACACCAATATAAAGCCGGATATAGGGATCCGCAAGGCCCTCGCATGCTTCCACCGCATTGTCAATCAGATTTCCGATCAGCGCGCAGAGATCAATATCACTCACCGTAAGATTGGCCGGGCAGGCTGCCTTGTAATCCACGCGGATGCCGTTCTTTTCGGCGAGTGAAATTTTGGAATTTAAAATCGCATCGAGATTCACATTCCCCGAGTCGCAGAGCTGGTTGACCTGATCGAGATCATTTTCGAGCAGCCCGAGATATTCCTGCAGCTTATCATACTGTCCCATCTCAACATATGCCTTCATTGACTGCAGATGATTGTGGTAATCATGGCGCCAGCCGCGCATTGTCAGATAGATATTCTGCACTTCCTCGACCTGGCGGGCGAGAAGCTGGTTCTGGTATTCGATATTTTTGCGTTCCAGATAATGGGATAAAAATGGAATGTGCGCCATGAAACATCACCTCGGTTCGTTCGGAATTGGAAATTAAAAAATGCAAAACCTTTAAAACGCATTCGGCCGGTAAAACTGCAGGAACGCATGGTTGAGTGATGCATAGCATCCGCGGCTGACCGGAATTTTTGTTCCGTCCGACAAGAGACATTCCGTCCGCGTGATCCGCTCCACATGAGCGAGATTCACAAGATAACTCCGGTGTGCGGCCGCAAAACATTCCCCCGTCTCACCAGAAGCCTGCCATGCGGCAGAAAGTTCTTCGCGGAACTCCGACAGATTTTTCTTAAAAGTTTCCATTCCGGCGGCTGTATGCAGCGTCAGATAATGATTATCGGATTCCACAAAAAGCAGGTCGGAGAGAAACAGCTTCTGCGTCTCCCCGCCAAGTGAAAGCAGCAGATGCGGCTTTTCCTGTCCGCGCATCGCCTGCAGCTCCTCGAGCAGCGGAAACAGTGTATCCTCTGTCACCGGCTTTAAGAGATACCGGAACGCCTGCACCTCATATCCTTCGAAAACATATTCTTTATGATTCGTCAGAAAGAGAATCGGCACCTCACTGTCCGTTTCACGGATTTTCCGCGCCAGCGCCATGCCGTCCATTCCGCCGAGATCAATATCGAGAAAGATGAGATCAAACGGATACGAGCCGGGATACTGGAACAGAAAAGCGGCGGAGTCTGAAAAGGCTTCCACGGTCAGAGGAAGCCTTTTTCGCTCCGCAAAGGTGCGGAGCAGCAGTTCCATCCGGGAACGCTGCGCCGGTTCATCTTCGCAGTAAGCAATTCTCATGTTATTCACCCAAACATTTTTTGAAGAAGTTATCGTAAACGGTAATCATTTCCTCGGTCCAGAATGCGGCACCGCCGTGGTCTGCGCCGCGAAGAAGATACAGCTGTACATCTTTTCCGGCATCCTTTAATGCGTGGTAGAGATCGACACTCTGCTGGCAGAACACCATCGTGTCCTTGGTGCCGTGTGCGATCAGCATCGGCGGGAAATCCTCGTTCACGTATGTTTTGGAGCAGGCTGCCTTAGCCTCCTCAAGATGCTCGGTAATGTCATAGCCCATCAGCATGCCCTCCGGGCTGTCTGGTTTCTGATGGTTCAGCGTTATCGGATAGCCGTACGGCAGTGTCACATCAACAGCTCCGTACAGATCGATAATACCGCATACCTCGCAGCTTTCCTCATTGATCGGCTCGTCAAGTTTTCCGCTCTTTGCGGTCATGCCGGCAACGGAAGAAACCTGTCCGCCGGAAGAATCTCCCATCAGGAACATCTGCGATGGATTCAGCTTGTATTCCTCCGCATGCGCACGCAGAAAACGTACCGCATTTTTTGCGTCGATGATCTGCGCTGGGAAATGTGCGATTCCGCTGTGACGGTATTCGACGATTGCAACAACGTAGCCGCGCTGCGCCAGACGGGCGATCATGCCGACCTTCTGGTAGACATACTGTTTCATCCAGGCGGATCCCTGAATAAATGTGATGCACGGCCAAGTGCGCTCCGGGTGCGCCATCTGGAATGGTGTGAAAATTTCCAGATGAAGATTGTGCGCCTCGTCGTAGACAACTTCATGCGCATAGCGGATCTCAATTTCCTCTCCGGTCACCGGAATTTCCACGGCGCCGTCTACCGCGTCTGTGTAGTCCGGCATTGTCTCATACGTGTAGTTTGATGGTTCAATGATCATGTGTAAAAACCTCCTTTTTCAAAAACCCATTTTTCGGTCCGAAACAGCAATCCACAGGATTTACGATTTCTTCGACTCCTCATATGATTTTAACTCGGAAAGCGCCTCACCTGCAAGTGGATACAGTGCAATAATGTTGAAAATTGTCATCAGCCCGATGCCGACATCACCAAGATCCCACACAAAAGTGTATGCGGCAATACCGCCGATAAACAGCATTACAAGTGCAAGAACCTTGTAAGCGGTCTGGAAACACCACTTGTCACCGAACAGGTAGGCAACGTTGCTTCTGGCATAGAACAAAATGCCGAGGAACGTGGAAAAGCTGAACAAAAACAGCGTAAGTGCAATGAAAATCACACCGAATTTTCCCAGATGATACTGCATGGCGGTCTGCAAGAGATCCATGCCGGAAAGGCCATTAATCAGATCCTTTGGTGCAAGCAGCATAATCATTGCGGTGCAGCTGCAGATGACGATTGTGTCAACAAAAACGCCGAGCGCCTGTACAAGGCCTGCTTTGGCCGGGCGGTCACATTCTGCGGCGGCAGCGGCGCATGGAGCGGAGCCGGAACCGGCTTCATTCGAAAACAGACCACGCTTTACACCGTTCATCAGAACAGCACCAAAACCGCCGGCTGCCATCTGACGAAGTCCGAAGGCTTCCTCAAAAATGCGTGCAAACACAGAAGGAATCTGACGGAGGTTGACTGCGATGATAAACAGTGTGATAAAGAAATAGCAGACTGCCATGACAGGAACTATAAAATCCAGCACCTTTACGGTTGCATTTTTCCGCAGTACGATGATTGCAGAAAGAATCACCAGCATGATACTGGTGTAAAGCGGCGGAATGGAAAATGCATTTTTAAAAGAAGAAGCCACGGAGTTGCTGATTACCTGACTGATACCGCACCAGCAGATCAGACCGGCAATGGCAAACAGAACAGCCGGCAGAACGTATCGTTTTTTCTTCTTGAGGTGGTCTTCAACCAGATCGTGAATGTAGTAGGCAGGACCGCCGCGGTAGCCGCCGTACAGAGGATCTTCTTCTTTGTGAAGCTGTGCGAGCGTAGCTTCGATAAACGCGGTAGACGAGCCGATGATAGCCGTCACCCACATCCAGAACACAGCACCTGCGCCTCCGGCGGAGACTGCAGCGACAACGCCGACCAGATTTCCCATACCGACACGCGTTGCGGTGGAAACGATCAGTGTCTGAAAAGAAGAAAGGCTGCTTTTTTCATTTTTCTTTTCCGACAGGGCACGGATCATGTCCGGGAACAGACGGATAGGAAGAAAACGTGTCCGGATCGTAAAATAGATGCCGGTTGGGATCAGCAGAAGAATCAAAAGGGAGATTCCGAGACTGCCGCCGCCCGGGAGCGGAATCGTAAAAAGATCGCCCCAGAGAAAGTTGTAGACTGTGGTGATGAGATTGACAATCATGTTTTCAAAAACCCTCATTTCAAAATATTTGCGGCACTGTGAAACGTCAAAGCATAAAAGCACCGTTACCTGCTATTATATCGGTTTCTGTTTGGAATGTAAAGAAGGGAAGAGAAAAGATAAGAGGCAAATATCAGCTTTTTCCGAAACCAGAAAAAGTTGATATCTGCCTCTTAAAAATTTTTCAGTCGTATCAAAAGATCAGCCTGCGAGATGCAGCATCTCGATCAGGAACAGCCAGCTCAGGCCATAGAATGTAACGACAGCGACAAGGTCGTTGACCGTCGTGATGAGCGGACCGGAAGCAACCGCCGGATCGATGTGGATCTTTTTGAAGAACAGCGGAATGCAGGTGCCGACGGCACTGGAAATCAGCATTGCCAGCAGCAGTGCGATGCCGATGCAGGCGGAAACGGAAAATGCGAACATCATGGTCTTTCCCTTGAATAAGAAGATGAAAAGTCCGATGACAGCAAAGGACAGAACACCAAGCAGAAGACCATTGCAGAAACCGATGCGCATTTCCTTGAAAACAAGCTGTAATTTCTGTTTTCCGGTCAGGGACTCATCCATCAGGACACGGATGGTAACAGCCAGGGACTGGGTACCAACGTTTCCGGCCATGTCAAGGATCAGGGACTGGAAGGTCATGATGATCGGAAGGGTTGTGACAACCTGTTCGAAAATACCGACTACAGAAGAAACCAGCATGCCAAGACCGAGCAGGATGATCAGCCATGGAAGACGTTTTTTCATACTGTCTTTTAACGGCTCTTTTAAATCCTCCTCTGCGGTCAGACCTGCGAACATCGCGTAGTCCTCACCCATCTCATCATCAACCAGGTCGATGATGTTTGATGATGTGATGACACCGAGTAGGCGGTTGTCATTGTCGAGGACCGGAATAGAATCCTCGGAATAATCCTTCAGTTCTTCGATACACTCGTTGATCGGCTCCTCTGCATATACGTACGGGTAAGAAGTTACGGTCAGATCCTCGAGCGTCTCGTCGCGTCTTGCGATGATCAGGTTTTTCAGATCGATCGCTCCGTAAAATTTCTGCTGCGCATTGACAACAAAGATGGTAGAGATGTTGTCGTTCTTTGCGGCCTGATCGATCAGGCTGCTCATCGCCTGTTTGACATTCAGATCCTCGCGGATGATGATGCAGTTTGTCGTCATGCGGCTGCCGATTTCATCTTCATCGAAGGAGGCGATCATCTCAATATCGTGGCGTACTTCCGGATCGAGCAGTTCGATCAGAAGTTTTTTCTTTGCTTTGTCGAGTTTCTGCAGAACCTCGGCCAGTGCATCGGTCTCCATTTTGGAGAGGATGGAAGCGGCTTTTTTGACATCCATCTCTTCGAGGTACTCGGCTACGTTGTCGGATTCAGCATACTCAAAAATATCGGACAGCATGTCCGTGTCCAGAATGCGGTACAGTTTGCATCGCTCCGGAACCGTTAAAAGCGGCAGAACATCTGCCAGGTCATTTTCGTGGTAATCTTCCAGGCGGCTGCCCATGACAGCCGGAGAAGAGTTACTGCGGATTGTATCCAGGATCTCCTGGGTATAATCCTGTACTCGTTTTTCCATTTTTTCGTTATCCTCCATTCTTTTTTTGACAGCAGAAAAAAACATGCGTGCTGTCGGTGCGAAAAAGCATGTTGGAACCCTCACAGGGCAGTAAAAGCACACGAAAAAAGAACCAGAGAATTACGTTTCAAAACTGGTTTGGATCATGTGTCTTACTTCGGGTTTTCATAGGATAAGAAGGGAAAATATTTAAGATTAAAGCAGGACAGAAGGATGGCCGTCATCCTGCATATTTTCCGGTTCCCGTCCTATGCTGGTACTTCGCCCATGAGAATCACAACTATCCATTCTGTTCACCTGCCTTTTTTTAGAAATTTTTTGATCAAACAGCCGTTTTTGCCGGTCTGTTTCGCTTGAAATACGGGATTCAAAAATCATCCCTCAAGTATTCTAACTGCTTTCCAGAAAAAAATCAATTCCTATTTTGGTAAAATTTTCGCAACATTCTTATCTCGTTTCTGTTTCTCCTCGTAAAGCATTGCATCCGCATGCGCGAGCATCTCCGGAAGTGTGGAATCCATGTCTTTCGGAAGCAGATAAAAGCCGGTGGAAACGGTAATATTATATGCTTTTTCGTTCGTTCTATTAAAAATGTCGAATGCGGAGTGCAGCGTCCGGTACAGATCCCTGGACATTGTTTCGTCGGAACACGGAACAAGATATGCGAATTCATCGCCGCCGATGCGTCCGCAGACACCGCGTTTGCCGATGGAATCCTGCAGAAACTGTCCGACAAGGCGGATGGAGAAGTCCCTTTCTTCATGCCCGTATCGGTCGTTGATGATCTTTAAATTATTGAGATCCGCATAGACGGCAAGCAGGATGTGCTAAGAAAATAATTGCAATTGTCTAAAAAATGTTTGAGCTCTGAATTCACAGACAAAACTTTATAGAAACTTAAGATTTTCCTTTGCGGACCTAAAGATTCCTTTGGTACAGTAAGGATGAAAACAAAAGACATCTGGCAACTTGAGGGAATTTGCGGTACAATCATCTTTGAATCATGTGGGAGGTCCGGCGCGGAAAAAAAGTGCCGGAAAAGAAAAAATGAAAGGTGGAGAAAGAAGAAATGTACAACATTTTAGTATGTGATGATGATAGAGAGATTGTAGACGCCATTGAGATTTATCTGACCCAGGAGGGCTATCATGTGCTGAAAGCATATGACGGCATGCAGGCCATCCAGATGCTCGAGAGGGAGGAGATTCAGCTGCTGATTATCGACGTCATGATGCCGAAACTGGACGGCATCCGTGCGACGCTGAAAATCAGGGAAAAGAGCAGTATTCCGATCATTATTCTGTCCGCAAAATCAGAGGATGTGGACAAAATTCTGGGACTGAACATCGGCGCGGATGATTACGTGACGAAGCCGTTTAACCCGCTCGAGCTGGTGGCGAGGGTGAAATCTCAGCTGCGGCGCTACACGAAACTTGGAAATCTTCCGGCGGACGACGGAGAAAATGTGTATCAGGTCGGCGGGCTTCTCGTCAATGACGATTTAAAAGAAGTCAGCGTCGAGGGTGAACCAGTCAAACTGACCCCGATCGAATATAACATTCTCCTGCTGCTGGTAAAAAATCCAGGCAAGGTATTTTCGATTGAACAGATCTACGAGAGCATCTGGAACGAGGAGGCGATCGGTGCGGACAACACCGTTGCGGTCCACATTCGTCACATCCGTGAGAAAATCGAAATCAACCCGAAGGAGCCGCGCTATCTGAAAGTTGTATGGGGAATTGGGTATAAGATTGAGAAACAATAATAAGGAGTGAATAATTGTGAAAGAACGAAAACTCTACAGCCTGACGGGGAAGCTGATCGTTTTTCTTCTGCTGATCGTTTTTGCCGCCAGTGCGCTGTTCGGGGGCATTCAGACACTGATGCTTTCCAGCGTCGGCCTGACGCCGAATGCGGCAGCAAAAAAGTATGCGTTTGAAGAAACCACCGCATGCGGCACACTGGTGCAGCGGCAGCTTCATAACGTCATGAGCTACTATAATGATATGAGTAAATTCGGCACAAACGGTCGATACGACGGAACAAAAGAGATTGATTACCGTGCCTTTGCAACCGATGGAGAGGGAAGCGGCGGGATAAGTACAACGTACACCATTGACCAGCTTGTCAAGATGTACGATGACGGCAGCAGCGCAGACCTCAATGAGGTGGCAGCGTATACTGCGGACAATTATGCGACGAACGATGCCGGAATTGACAAAGAAGCCTATCTTGCATACGAAGATGGAACTGACGTGAGCCAGGAAACAGAAGAGACGGATGTAGCCGCACTCACCGAAGAAGTGAGCGCGGCAGATGCAGAGACGTTTGACAGCTTTTCCCCGGACGGCGAGGTCTACTTTCCTTCCGATAATGCAGTGAAAAGCCTGAAAGAGAAAAAAATTGATCCTGCTGATGTTTCCTCCCAGTTTTTGTATCTATACGATCAGGGAATGAGCCTGGAAACGCAGAAAACGAAAGCGGGAACGTACCTCTATGAGTACGCGGCGGCAAATCTGAAAAAGGTATCCATCCGCGATCTGTATATGACACTTTCCGGGGTCACGGAAGAAGTTGCTGCTTTTAAAAACCAGGAGAGCGGCATCAGCGTCGATGCGGACGATGCCAATCTCTGGTACTGTCTGGAGGATAAAGAAGGAAATATCTATACGAATGTGGATTCCTGGAAAAATGGTTACACAACAGCCATTGCGCAGAAATCGCCCTATCCGTTCGCCTTTGCTGTTGACCGGACCGGCGGTGCCGACAAAGTCCGTTCTTATGCAACAAGAAAAAACAGCCCGGCCGTGGAAGCAGCGAGAAGCTATCTACTGAACAATCAGATTGCAGATAATTATCAGAAGATCTTTGTTGCACTGGATCCGGATCTGGCAGCAAGCGACTATTTCTCCCAGTACAGTGAGATCTACAGCCAGTGGCTTCCGAAAATGCAGCTCCTTCTTCTGATGATTGCAGTTGGCGGAATCGGAACGCTGGTCTGCCTGGTCCTGTTCACACTGCAGGCAGGAAGAAATGGAAAAAACAAAGAAATCCGCCTTTACTTTTTCGATCAGTGGTACACGGAAATCGCAGCTGCAGCCGCCATCCTGATTGTGATGGGAGCAGTTGGAATCGTTGCTGTCTGCATCGAACTTTCCTACGGCGGCGTTCATTATATCCAGAATTTTGACGGAAACTACATCTACAGCGGATCCTATGGAAATGAAGCAGATACATGGCGAAGCCTGGTGGCCGCATCGGGCATCCTCGCCGGATTTCTGATCACACTGATTCCGTACTGCTCACTGGTGCGCCGGATCAAAGCACGCAACGTCTGGAAACAGTCGTTTTTGTACTGCGTCGGCCACCGGATCGTGTCTGCCGGAAGAACCTTCTATGAAGGCAGACAGGAGTCGGAGCGAACGATCCTTATGTTCTGCGTTTTCTGCGGCGTGCAGATCATTCTCTGCTGCGGCTTCGGAATGTTCGGCGTATTCCTTACCCTGGTGATGGATGCCGCAGTGCTGCTTCTTCTGCTGCGCGAGGCATCCGGAAGAAAACAGATTGAACATGGCTTAAAAGAGATTGCTGCGGGCGATCTGGATTACAAGATTGACCTGACGGAGCTGCAGGGGGAAGACAACCTTCAGCTTGCCGGAATTGTCAATTCGCTCGGAGAGGGAATGAAAGCGGCAGTGCAGGAGCAGATGAAGAGCGAGCGCTTAAAAGCGGATCTGATCACCAACGTATCCCACGATATCAAGACACCGCTTACTTCTATTATTAATTATGTCGATCTGCTGAAACGGGAAAATATTGAAAACGAGAAAGCGAAAGATTATATCCGCGTACTCGACGAAAAATCACAGCGCCTGAAACAGCTGACGGAGGACCTTGTCGAGGCATCGAAGATCAGCTCCGGAAATATTAAACTGGAATTCATGAACCTGAACCTGAATGAACTGGTACAGCAGGTGAACGGAGAATTTGCGGAGCGGTTCGAAGGCCGCAATCTCGACCTGATCTGTATTCTCCAGCCGGAACCGCTTCTGATCCGTGCGGACAGCCGCCGCATCTGGCGCGTGCTTGAGAACCTGTACGTAAATGTCTGCAAATATGCCATGCCGGGAACACGGGTTTATGTGGATGCCATCAAAAAAGACGGAAAGATTCAGCTCTCGATTAAGAACATTTCCGAGAACCCGCTGAACTTCCAGGCAGATGAACTGACGGAGCGTTTTATCCGCGGCGATGTCAGCCGGAGCACCGAGGGCAGCGGCCTGGGTCTTTCAATCGCAAAGAACCTAACGGTATTGCAGCATGGAAGCTTCAACATTTATCTGGACGGCGACCTGTTCAAGGTTACGATTACGTTTGATGAAGCTGTAAAGGAGAAAAAACCGATGCCTCCGATGATCGTACCGGAAGCGGTACAGGAGGAAGCACAGCAGGATGCCTGAGAAGTGTTGAAAAATAAAAGAGAATAGAAAACGACAACTCCCCGCCGGGAAACACGCAGCAGATGCGGTTCCCGGCGGGGAGTTGTTTATGAAATGCAGTTTATTTATTCGTTTGTTTCGTCTGTTTCTGTCTGTTCAGCCGGGCTTGCAGATTCCTCTTCCGAAGCAGTTTCTGCAGCATCGGTAGTTTCAGCCGGAGCAGCGTCATCGGAACGTTCAGTCAGCGGGCTTGGTCTGTCCATTGCTTCGAGTGCCCGTAAGGATTCTTCTTCCGGTGTCAGAACCTCGTTTTCTTCCTCAGGCATATAGAATGGGAAGATTTTGTTTACGAAGAACCAGGAGCATCCAAGCGCTACCGTGGAAAAGCCCAGAAGGAACATCAGAAGAATCAGATAGCTGACAATCTTTGTCGTGGAGAATACATAGATCAGCAGCGGACAGAGATTGACGAGCAGGATCATGATGGTCCACGGCAGGTGGCGGATTGCCATCAGGATGGAGTTCTTGATCGTGTTTTTTACAGTATTGTCAAAGCGGCTCAGTACCGGAAATACATAGGAAAGTACCATGGCCTCGAAAAAGATCAGTACCAGGAAAACAAAACGCAGGTAGGTGATGGTACCCGGCATTCTCATGACCAGCAGAAGATCAAGAATCAGAACAATCAGAACCGCCAGCAGGATGAGCCAGATGGCAGTTGCCTGCCTGAAGTTTTCGCGGAAGGATTTCCAGTAGGTACGGAAGATATACGTCTCCTCATTTTTGATCATCTTCAGCGTGACGTAGTACATTGCTGTGAAATTGGCGCCGATTGTCACAATCGGGATACACATAATAAGGAAAATAATGTTCAGCATCATCAGGTCGAAGACACGGCCCATAATCTGCGAGAACTTACTGTCCAGGCTGAAAAAACTCATAATTTGTTCCTCTTTTCTGTTGAATTAAGTGTGCCGCCGATTAACGTTCCGGCTGGCAGACATCATAGAAAAGTATAGCGAATTTTTCAGAAAAATGCAATGAAGAGAATATAAACTTTTCGTTTCGTCATTTTGTATAAGAGTGAACATTTTGTTTGTGCAAAGTGGACAGAAGAGAACGGTTCGAGAAAATCCGAAAGCAGAATTGCCAATCTGCCGGAGGAAAGTTTGTGTAATTGTGGCATGGTCGAATGCGGGTAGAAAAGGTATACTAGTCCCATAAGCAAGAGAGATGCAAATGCAAAACTCATAATAAAACGCATGATGTTTATTTAGGGAGGATTCAAAAATGGCAAGTTTATCTTTACAGCACATTACAAAAAGATATCCGAACGGTTTTGAAGCAGTAAAAGACTTCAACCTGGAAATCGCTGACAAAGAGTTTATCATCTTCGTAGGACCATCTGGATGTGGTAAATCTACAACACTTCGTATGATCGCAGGTCTTGAGGAGATCTCCGATGGTACTCTGAAAATTGACGATAAAGTAGTAAACGATGTAGAGCCGAAAGACCGTGATATCGCAATGGTATTCCAGAACTACGCTCTGTATCCGCACATGACCGTATATGATAACATGGCATTCGGCCTGAAACTGAGAAAAGTTCCGAAAGATCAGATCGACAAACAGGTTAAAGAGGCAGCTAAAATCCTTGACCTGGAGAAACTGCTTGACCGTAAACCGAAAGCTCTTTCCGGTGGTCAGAGACAGCGTGTTGCTATGGGACGTGCAATCGTACGTGATCCTAAAGTATTCCTTATGGACGAGCCTCTGTCAAACCTGGATGCAAAACTTCGTGTACAGATGCGTACCGAGATTTCCAAACTGCATGAGAGACTGGGCGCTACCATCATCTACGTAACACATGACCAGACCGAGGCTATGACACTTGGTACCAGAATCGTTGTTATGAAAGACGGAGTTGTTCAGCAGGTAGATACCCCGCAGAACCTGTACAACGCACCGGGCAACCTGTTCGTTGCAGGATTCATCGGATCTCCGCAGATGAACTTCCTGGATGCAAAAGTAAAAGTTAACGGAAACGACGTTACTCTTACTGTTGGTAAATACAACATGAAACTGCCGGCTTCCAAAGCAAAAGCTGTTATTGACGGCGGATATGACGGAAAGACCGTTGTTATGGGTATCCGTCCTGAGAACGTACATGATTCTCAGATGTTCATCGAAACTTCCAAAGACAGCGTAGTTGAGTGCAAGATCAACGTATACGAGCTGTTAGGTGCAGAAGTTTACCTGTACTTCGATTGCGAAGGATTCCCAATGACAGCCCGCGTAGATCCTCGTACAACTGCAAGAAGCGGAGATACCGTTAAATTTGCTCTGGATATGGAGAAAGTTCATCTGTTCGACAAAGAGACAGAGATCACCATTACCAACTAATCCATATGAACATCAGCGCGTATGCGCAAACATAGAGAAAAGGATCGACATCCGTTCGGATGCCGGTCCTTTTTGCATATGCACCGCCCTCCTTTTGCGAAGCAAAAAATAGTTGCCAATGAGAAAAAAATAAGCTATAGTTATAGATAAGATGCACCCTGGAGTAAAATACGCCAGGAGAAAGGAAGTGGCAGATTTGGTATCAAGTCAGGTATTACAGAAAACCCTTGATGAATTAAGAAATATTACGAGAATTGATTTATGTGTGACGAATACGGATGGTGTTCTGCTGGTGACCACATTCCCGGAAACCGCGATTGATGCAGAAAGCATCCGTTCTTTTGTATTATCCGCTGCGGATAGCCAGATTGTACAGGAATATCATTATTTTAAAGTATATGACAACCAGAACGTAGAGTACATTCTGATCTCCAAAGGCAGCAGCGATGACGCTTACATGATCGGAAAAGTTGCAGTATGCGAGATTCAGAACCTCATCATTGCATACAAAGAGCGTCTGGACAAAAACAATTTTATCCAGAATCTTCTTCTTGACAACCTCCTTCTGGTGGATGTCTATAACCGTGCGAAAAAGCTGCGCATCGACACCGACGTGCGCCGCGTTGTTTTCATGGTAGAAACGAAGATGGAAAAAGACATCAGCGCGCAGGAAACCGTAAAGAGCCTGTTCGCATCGAGACCGAAGGATTTTATCACCGCGGTCGATGAGAAGAGCATTATTATTGTAAAAGAACTGAAAGACACCGACACCTTCGAGGATATGAACCAGACCGCAAGAATGCTGGTGGATATGCTGAATGCGGAGGCCATGTCCCAGGTGCGCGTTTCCTACGGAAATCCGGTCAACGAGATCAAGAGTGTATCGCGTTCTTACAAAGAGGCGAAGATGGCACTCGAAGTAGGAAAAATTTTCTACGCAGACAAAAACGTGGTACCGTACAACAACCTCGGCATCGGCCGTCTGATCTATCAGCTCCCGATTCCGCTGTGCGAAATGTTTATGACCGAAGTCTTCGGCGAAAATCTGCCGGATACGTTCGATGAGGAAACACTGACCACAATCAATAAATTTTTTGAAAATAACTTGAATGTGTCCGAGACATCCCGTCAGCTCTATGTACACAGAAATACTCTGGTGTACCGTCTGGAGAAGCTCGAGAAGAGCACAGGACTCGACATTCGTAAATTTGACGATGCGCTGACCTTTAAAATTGCCATGATGGTCGTAAGCTACATGACGTATATGAACAACAGCGAAAATCTGTAAAACCGTTCAGAGCCGTACAGGATTGCGGGAGTGCAAAGCACGGAGCAATCCGGGTATCGAAGGGGTCAAAAGACTTTTTGACCCTAACATTTTATCAACAACAAGAGGAGAGGAACGACATGATTGAATTACTGAACACAGGTGCATACCTTGTCAACGGAATCGATATCATCCCGGATACAGAAGAAGGCCGCGCGGAACTCAAAGCGCGTACCGGCGCTGTGCCGTGTCCGGCGGATGCTGCAAAAGAAACCATTGCCTATGGAATCTTAAAAGACCACAATGTTTCCGGCAACATGGAAAATCTGCAGATCAAATTTGACAAACTTACATCGCATGACATTACTTTTGTTGGAATCATTCAGACCGCGCGCGCGTCAGGACTGGAAAAATTCCCGGTACCGTACGTGCTGACCAACTGCCACAACTCCCTTTGCGCAGTCGGCGGAACCATCAACGAAGATGACCACATGTTTGGTCTTACCTGTGCGAAAAAGTACGGCGGCGTCTATGTACCGCCTCATCAGGCAGTAATTCATCAGTTTGCCCGCGAGATGCTTGCCGGCGGCGGAAAAATGATCCTCGGATCCGACTCCCACACCCGTTACGGTGCACTCGGAACCATGGCCATGGGCGAGGGCGGACCGGAACTGGTAAAACAGCTTCTCTCCAAAACATATGATATCGCTATGCCGGGAGTGATCGCAATTTACATGACAGGCGCACCGCAGCCGGGCGTAGGACCGCAGGATATTGCACTTGCCATCATCGGTGCAGTCTTTGCAAATGGTTACGTAAAGAACAAAGTTATGGAGTTCGTAGGACCTGGCGTATCTTCCTTAAGCGCAGATTACCGGATCGGTGTGGACGTTATGACAACCGAGACAACGTGTCTGTCCTCCATCTGGAGAACCGATGAGAAGATCAGCGAGTTCTATCAGATCCACGGCAGAAGCGCAGATTACAAAGAGCTGAATCCTGGCGCGGTTGCTTACTATGACGGCGTTGTAAAAGTAGAACTCGACAAGATCAAACCGATGATCGCGATGCCGTTCCATCCGAGCAATGTTTATACCATTGAAGAGCTGAAAGCAAACCTCGATGACATCCTGAACGATGTAGAGAAGAAAGCAGCCATCAGCCTCGACGGAAAAGTTCCGTTCACTCTGAAAAATAAAGTACACGACGGAAAACTCCTGGTAGACCAGGGAATCATCGCAGGATGCGCCGGCGGCGGATTTGAGAACATCTGCGACGCAGCCGATATCCTGAAAGGCCACAGCATTGGCGACGATGCGTTCACCTTAAGTGTTTACCCGGCAAGTACCCCGATCTATATGGAGCTGGCAAGAAACGGAAAACTGGCAGATCTTTTGGAAACCGGTGCGATCGTAAAAACCGCATTCTGCGGACCGTGCTTCGGCGCAGGCGATACTCCGGCAAACAATGCGTTCTCAATCCGTCACTCCACCAGAAACTTCCCGAACCGCGAGGGATCCAAGATCCAGAACGGCCAGATTTCTTCCGTTGCCCTGATGGATGCACGTTCCATTGCAGCAACCGCAGCAAACAAGGGATTCCTGACTGCAGCAGATGAGTTTACCGGAACGTATACCAAACCGGCATACCACTTCGACAAGAAGATTTACGAGAACCGTGTCTTCGACAGCAAGGGCGTGGCAGATCCATCTGTTGAAATTCAGTTCGGACCAAACATCAAAGACTGGCCGGCAATGCCGCAGCTTGCTGAGAACCTGATTCTGAAGGTTGTCTCTGAGATCCATGATCCGGTTACGACCACCGACGAGCTGATTCCATCCGGCGAGACTTCGTCCTTCCGTTCCAACCCGCTTGGACTGGCAGAGTTTACCCTGTCCAGAAAAGATCCGGCTTATGTGGGACGTGCAAAAGAAGTACAGGTTGCAGAGAAAGCCATCCAGGAAGGCAACTGCCCGGCAGAGGCACTTCCGGAACTGAAACCGGTCTTTGCAGCAATTCACACCCAGTACCCGGATATCGACAAGACAAACGTCGGTGTCGGATCCACCATCTTCGCTGTAAAACCGGGCGACGGCTCTGCGCGTGAGCAGGCAGCTTCCTGCCAGAAGGTATTAGGCGGCTGGGCAAACATCGCCAACGAGTATGCAACGAAGCGCTACCGCTCCAACCTGATCAACTGGGGCATGCTTCCATTCCTGATCCCGGAGGGAGATCTGCCGTTTACAAACGGAGATTACATCTTTGTACCGGAGATCCGCAAGGCAGTGGAAGAGAAAGCCGATGTGATCAAAGCGTACGTTGTAAAAGACGGAGCACTTGTTCCGTTCGAGATGACGTTAGGCGCGCTGACCGATGATGAGAGAGAAATCATCCGCAAGGGATGCCTGATCAACTATTATAGAGGATAAGTATTTGAGAAAGAGCTGTGTGGCAGGAGAAAAGTCTGTTTCATAGCTCTTTTTCTGCGCACTTATTTGAAATAAAATATCAGAAAACAATATAAAATTCAGAAAATAAACACAATAATTAAGAAAAGGAAAAGTGATATAAAAAAACAGTAAAAATATTTTAAAAATGTGTTGACAAATGCTGACGGATCTGTTATATTAAAATCACAAAGAAACAAGAAAACAAAAACCTAACCAAGAGGTACAAAGAGAAAGACTTGGGACCCCCTTTTCAAGAGAACAAACCATTTTCATAGAAAGAGACGAGAAATCTTCTATAGAAGAATGGAAAAAAAGGGAAAAGGAAGATGTTCTTAAGATGAGAGACTTCCGAAAGGAAAGAAAACCTGAGATAAAGATCCATACAAAAGAAGTTCGAAAGAAAACCTTTTGATAAACATGAGATCAGAGCAGATCTTAGGAAATCCTAAGGAAAAGATTTTCGGAGTGGAAATCTTAACCGCAAAGGAAAAGCCTCTGAAAAAGAACATCTTCCCGAAAAAAAGAAAATCTACAACAGGGAAATGGAAGAGAAACGATCTTTGAAATATCAAACGAAAGCGAAAACAAAGATCACAGATCGGTAAAGAAAGAAAACCAGTGAAAATCCTTGAAAGTAGAGAAAAAACTGAATATGGAAAATAAAGAAAAAGCGGTCGCTGTATCAGAAAAAATGATTGGTATGGCGATCGCTTTCTGTGTTGTGTAATTCGTCCGCCGGGCATGTTTTTCTTGACAGATGCGGCGGAAATGGTGCATACTTCTTAAAGCATAACAGCGGAGAAATCCGTGTATCGAAAATAAGAAGTCAGAACAGGAGAAGAAAGTGGCTGGATTTTGCAGAGAAGATATTTTAATGGAAGATAACGATATTCTTGTTGTTCACAAGCACGCGGGTATGGCAGTGCAGAATGCGCGGATGGGACAGATGGATCTGGAGCATGCGCTGCTGAATTATTTGGCGAAGCAGACAAGGGCGGAAACACCGGGTCAGGCGCGGACTCAGATTCCATATCTGGCGGTCGTTCACCGGCTCGATCAGCCGGTTGAGGGCGTGCTGGTGTTTGCGAAAAACAAAGACGCCGCAGGAAAACTGGGACGGCAGGTGAAGGACGGGACGATGAAGAAAGAGTATCTCGCCGTCTGTGAGGGAAAAATCGAAAAACAGGGCGTGCAGAAGTTTGAGGATTTCCTTGTAAAAGACGGACGGAGCAACACATCCCGCGTCGTACAGCCAGGCACCGCCGGAGCGAAAAAAGCGGTGCTGGAATATGAAGTGATAAGGACACAGGAGAACCGAACCCTGGTGCAGATCCACCTCGGAACGGGCCGCCACCACCAGATCCGCGTCCAGTTTTCCCATGCGGGATATCCGCTGGCGGGTGATGCAAAATATGGGGCGAAAGAGAAAGGATCTCTGGCGCTGTGCGCGCATCATCTCGAGCTGAAGCATCCGCGGACAGGCAAACGGCTTTCGTTTACAGTAAAACCAGAAGGTGAAATCTTCCACAGCTTTGTGTAACTATTCAGAGCTATGTGAAATTGCAAAAAAGTTCAGAAAATCATAAGAAAACAGGACTGGACTATTTTTACGGTTTGTGTATAATAGAGAAAGGTTATGTAATAAAACTGTAAAAAGTAATGGAAAATGATTCATCAGGCAAAGCAGAAAGGGAGAATTATGAAACGCAGAATGATTGCAGTACTGCTTTCCGGAATCCTGCTGTGCTCGGCAGCTGGATGCGGAAAAGAAGCAGTGACAGACAAGAGCACCGCAGCATCGTCGTCTCAGGAAGTGACAGAAACTCCGGCGGCAGAAGAAAGCCCGGAGGCCTCATCGTCCAGCGCAGATTCTACAGCAGAGTCAGCCAGTGCATCCACATCTTCTGAAAGCTCTGGAGATGAAGGAAAAGAAGCAGACAAAAAACGAATAGAAATCACCGTTCCGCACAAAGACGGCATGGAAGCATTGTACGACACCGTGGATGGACTTAACGTTGAAAAAGGCTCTTACATCGCCGTGGTTGCAAAAGACTTAAGTGCCGGTTTTTGGAAAGCCGTAAAAGCCGGTGCGCAGCAGGCACTTGACGATCTGAACGCCTCGCTTGGCTACACCGGAAACGACAAAGTTTATATGACATTTGAAGGCCCGGAAAATGAAAGTGACACCAACTCTCAGATCAATATCATCGACTCTGTCATTTCGGAAAATCCGGACGCGCTGATCCTTGGCATCATTGACCAGCAGTCGGGACAGGCACAGATGGAAGAGGCTTCCGACAGCCAGATTCCGGTCGTCATCGCGGATTCCGGTATCGAGAGTGATCTGATCACCTCGACATGTGCGACTGATCACGCAGCGGCAGCAAAGCTTGCGGCAGATCATCTCTGCGAGGCCATCGGCAACAGCGGAGAGGTTGCGATTGTTGCACATCAGTACAACACCGAGAGCAGCGTAGAGCGCGTGGAAGCATTTAAAAAAGAGATCGAAGAAAAATATACCGACGTGAAAGTGGTTCAGGTGAATTACGGAGATGGAGAAGAATCCATCGCGGACATGCTGAAAAATACACTTGAAACCTACCCGGCTCTGAAGGGCATCTTCTGTACGAACGAAGACATGGCAGACCAGACGCTGGATGCGCTGGCGGATATGGAAAATACTGAGCAGATTCAGATAGTCGGTTTTGATTCCGGTGAAAAACAGCAGAAAGCGATCCAGGAGGGACGCGAGTACGGTACCGTAACGCAGAATCCGTACGGTCTTGGCTATGCGGCAATCGTGGCGGCCGTCCGCGCGATTCAGGGACTTCCGGTAGATCAGAAGATCGATACGGGATATCAGTGGATCGACAAAGACACGATCGATCTGGAGACAAATCAGAAGTATCTTTATAACTGAAAATCAGGATAAAAAATGAACCCGGCAGACAAGGGAATGTTCCTTTGCCTGCCGGGTTTTCTGCGCTGCAGTGCGGATTACGAGTTCTGATCGTCTTCGTAAATTCTCTGTACCTCTTCGGAAATCTGCTGCCGGATCGCGGAGAGATCGACATCCGGGATGCCGTCCTCGGTGATCTGCGGTTTGGAAGGAGAGGTATACGGCTTCGTGTCGCCCATGGAAGCTTTTGGGGATGTTTCTTCTTCGTCAAACTCCTCCGGAGCGGCCGGTTTTGCGGATGGCCTGTGGCGGATGATTTTTGGAAGATCTTCCTCATCGTCGTCATCGTCAGGTTCTTCCGGAACAAAACGGAAATCGTACATGGTGTTCTGCGAAACACGGGTACGGTTCGACGGTTTCTGATAGCTGCGGTACGGATCTCTTGCGTTGCCGGAAGAAGAGGAAGAGGAGCCGCGGCGTTTCTTTTTCTTCTTTCTGGATGGAAGAGGATCGAAACCGGATCTGCGTTTCCGTCTGGCGCGCGCTTTTGCACGGTGTTCGCGTTCTTCTTCGTCGTCATCCTCCCAGTAGTCCGCCTCTTTCCACGGTTTAAACTGGAAGAGCATGCCTGCTGCGGCGAGAATGGCAGAGACAATCCAGAACATCATGTTCAGATCGAGGTCCTTGAAGAAATATGCCATGCGGATCGTCGTGAGGGCGCCGCAGATGGAGGTGACCAGGATTACGGAAATGCGTTCGAACGGAACGCAGATCAGGCCGATCACGAAAGCAACGAGGGCGACGAGTCCATAACCTGTGATATCGTTTGGATTGACGAGATGCCAGAGGCAAAAGCCGACAAGCCCGCAGATCAGAAGAAAAAGTCCGATCCGGTAGAGGACGAAGGCAATGATTGCGGTCAGAAGACCGGTGCCGACGGCAAGCGCCAGGGTGATCGTCGTGGTCTGATTCGTGTAGGTACCCGCTGCATAACCGGCGGCCGCGCCGAGAAAAAATCCGGGAATGACGCTCCAGAGCTTGCGGAGCGCATAGCCGAAGAAACAGTTCAGCAGGGCAAAAACAATCACAATCAGAAGAAGCTGCTGCTGGTAAACACCCATGACGTCCCGGACTTTATCGAGACCGCCAAGCAGCGTGTTGATGTTGAAAGCTTGCATATTCAGATTCATGATATTCACTCCTATATGATGTATCGGAAAAATAGATACAGGTTGTATTTTAGTACGGAACGGCGGTTTTGGCAAGTGAAATTGTGTTTGAGATCTGGGAAACGGCAGAATGGCGGCGGTGTGCATATGGTATAAGGAAGAGCAAAAAGGAAATAAAACAGGCATGAATCAGGATAGAGTGTATGAAAATAGAAGAAATTCCTATCAGGGAAACCCGATGGAGCGGCCAGAGCCGTTTTTTGCAGCACAGCCCTTATGGGGAAGAAGTATGGAAGAGCAGCAGGAAGCGCGGGAACGGCAGCGGATGCAGTCGTATTATTCCCGGACGGCATCTGATCTGCAGCGGCTGGTGGAGGCAGAGTGTGACCGCATGGATTACCGCGGCAGCATGATGTACGACGAATTCCCGGACCGACTCATGATGGAGCACACCTGCCGGAATATCGCACGTCAGTACGGCAGGGAAAACGGCGGGAAGGATGAGAAAACGGCAGAAGAGGAACTGCTCGATTTGATCGGCGTTCTTTTTTATAATGAAATGTTCCGGAGGCGGAGCAGGAGGAAACATTATTACAATCTGTGGCTTTAAACCGCGCCATAAAGTAATAAGAGGGTAACACATTTTTAATAATTTTTCTGTTGTGGTTTTGCGGAAAACAGATTACAATATTAGCGGGGTTGTAAGGGGCTTTATTACACATGTTTACAAACGATTCAGAAAGTTTGGAGAGTATAAATGGAATTACAGAAATTATTACAGGATGAAATCCGGGAAGGGCTGTACCGTATCACGATCAGCGGCCCAAGAGGGGACAGTGAAGTGTCCAAAGTGAGAATACGCCCGGTTGAAATAAAAGGAAAACTGCTCTTTCAGTGCCAGGAGACCGTCGGCACGAAGGAGTTTCATAAAAATATGACAAAAGACGATGTGATCACCCGGATCAGCGACTGGATGAACGGAACCTTCAAGCAGATGCAGCTCGAATCCGACACCTGCACAGCATCCGTTCTGGTCAGCAAAAAGGGAACGATGACGATCAAAAAGAAACCGCATATGAAAGGAACCGGCAAACCCGTCAATCTGGCGCACAACCGGAAGAAACGGTATATTCTGGAAGAAGGAATCCCGGTTCCTTTTTTACAGGATCTTGGTGTTATGACAAAAGAAGGCAAAATCGTGCGGACCCGCTACGACAAGTTCCGCCAGATCAACCGCTTTCTGGAGTTCATCGAAGATATCCTGCCGCAGCTCCCATCGGACCGCGAGATCACGATTCTCGATTTCGGCTGCGGAAAATCGTATCTGACGTTTGCGATGTATTATTACTTCCGCGAACTGAAAAAACTGGATGTCAATATCATCGGACTTGACTTGAAAGAGGATGTCATCGCAATCTGCAACGGACTGGCAGAGAAATATGGCTATGAAAAGCTGCATTTCTATCAGGGTGACATCGCTTCTTATACCGGCCGCGACGAGGTCGATATGGTGGTGACGCTGCACGCGTGCGACACGGCGACTGACTATGCGCTGGAAAAGGCCGTCAAATGGAATGCAAAAGTTATTCTTTCTGTTCCGTGCTGCCAGCATGAGCTGAACCGCCAGATTGCAAACAAAGAACTGTATCCGATCATGGATTACGGCATCTTAAAAGAGCGCATGGCGGCGCTTCTGACCGACGGAATCCGGGCAAAGCTTCTGGAGAATGCAGGTTATGAGACACAGATTCTCGAATTCATCGACATGGAGCACACGCCGAAGAACCTTCTGATCCGCGCGGTAAAACGCCAGGAAGGCTCGAAAAAACTGCCGGAAGAACTGAAAGCGTGCATGGAAGCGTACCATGTGAAGCCGACACTGGCAGACCTCCTCACAGAAAAGGAGGAGCCGTGATGAATAAAAGAGCAGCAAGGATTCTGATCCTTTTTCTTGTTTTTGCCGCATCAGTCGGTGTGTTCACACACCTGATGAGCCACGAGACGACGGAGAATGCGACCGATCTTGACGCAGCGAGTCTTCCGGTGCTGTACATGAAGACCGCGGACACGACAGTGAACCGCATGTACGGATACCGCCAGGAGATGAACGGCGTAACGACAAGAGAAAACCTGACACCGCTGCCGATGGACCGTTCGCTTACGCTGGAAATTGATGCGAAGGGACAGAAAATTAAAAACGTGACCTATACGGTGGAAAGCACAGACGGCGGAGCGCTGATTGAAAACTCGGTGCTGAAATCGTTTGACGAGGACGGAAGCTATCTGAAAGCAGACTTCCAGTTAGAGACCGCGATTCTGATGAATCAGGAATATACGCTGAAGCTCGAGGTTGCCTACGGAAACGGCCAGTCTGCCTGGTATTACACCCGCATTGTACAGCGCAACGGCGTGGAGGTCGGCGATTATCTGGCCTACACGCAGATGTTTGCGCAGACATGCCTGGATAAAACGCAGGCGGAAGCGCTCGTTCCGCAGCTTGAGCCGGATGAGACGGGGGATAATTCTTCGTTCCTCAATGTCAACATTCATTCCAGCCTCGACCAGATTTCCTGGGGAAGCCTCGCACCGACGATCGTACAGCAGCCGGTGCAGCAGATCAAAGAAGCGAATGAGACGACGACCAGCATCAAACAGGAGTACATGATCAGTGCGCAGGATGAGAACGGACAGACGGAGTATTATACCGTAAGCGAGTTCTACCGGATGCGAGAGTCCGACGGAGAGATTATTCTGCTGGACTTCGAGCGGAGCGCACAGCAGATCTTTGATCCGGAGCTTGGTGTTCTGACGAAATCCGGCATTAACCTCGGTGTGACCGGCGAGGATACCAAGTATGTGACGAATACGGCAGGTGATATTGTCGCATTTGTAGTAAACGGTGATCTCTGGTGCTACAACCGCAGCGCCAACAAGACGATCCGCGTTTTCAGCTTCCGTGAGAACGGCAGCATGGATGACCGGGAACAGCACGGAGAGCATGATGTCAACATTGTACGTGTGGATGATGCGGGCGATGTGACGTTTGTTGTTTATGGCTATATGAACCGCGGAAACCACGAGGGTGAAGTGGGAGCAGCCGTTTACTATTATCGCGCCGAGCGGAATGTGGCAACCGAGGAGATTTTCGTTCCGGCGGATATTTCCTACGAGATGCTGAAAAAACAGCTCGACCGCCTCTCCTACGTCAACAAGCAGAGAGAGATGTATCTCTATCTGAATGAGAACCTGTGTAAGGTAGATATTGAAACCGGCACGACGACGGTGGTCCGGGAAAGTATCCCGGAGGACTGCTTTGTAGTATCGGAAAGCCAGGAGAGCATCGCGTGGATGGATGCGGACAATGCAAGCAGTGCGATGAACATCACCGTGATGAATCTGGAGAGCGGGGAAACGCAGCGCTTTGCGGCGGATGACGGACAGAAGATCCGGGCACTTGGCTTTATCAATGAAGACTTTGTCTATGGTATGGCAAACGACAGCGATATTTTAAAAGATATTTCCGGCAATGAAGTTTTCGCTATGCATACGGTGCGGATTGTCAGCATCGACGGAAACGTGAAAAAAGAGTATCACCAGGACGGCTATTATGTGACAGGTGTGTCGATTTCGGACGGCCTTCTGGAGCTGGACCGCGTGGTACGCCAGGAAAACGGCTATGCGGATGCGCCGGAGGATCACATCATGAACGGCGAGCAGCAGAGCCAGGAACTGGTGACGGGCCGCCTGGCAACGGTGGACGACAGAAGAGAGCAGCAGTTCCTTCTGGAATTCTCGACGAGCGGCAAAACACAGTCGCTTCTGACACTGACACCGAAATATATCTATTCAACCTTACGGACCGATCTTACGATGTCGTACGACACGGGCAGCGCAGATCTTTACTATGTATATGGAAAAGGAAAACTGATCGCCATTTTAAGCTCCCCGGCCGAGGCCGTACAGCTTGCCGATGAGAATGTCGGCGTTGTGCTGAACAGCAGCCAGTCCTATGTGTGGGAGCGCGGAAACCGCCAGCAGGGCATGCGCCTCGACGAGACAACGATGCCGTCGGGATTCCAGAGTGCATCTCTGGACGAAAACGTGCTGAAGGAGTCACTCGGTGATGATTACGAACTGCTGAACCTGACGGGCTGCACAAGAGAAGAAATTCTCTACATGATCAGCAGCGGCTACGGCGTTGTTGTAAAGACCGGCGCGAACGAGAGTCTGCTTCTGACTGGATACGATATTTTTGGAAATTCCTGGCTGTATAACCCGGCAACGGGCGAGACAACTGCACTTTCTGACGATGACAGCGATGCATTGTTCGCACAGAACGGCAATGTCTTCATCAGTTATATTAAAAAAGTAAAGATCGAGTGATTTGCGGGGTTTTCTAATGACGCAAAAAGTGCTAGAATAAAGAAAGCACTATGAATATTTAGGGAGAAAAAAGACAATGAAACTTACAACCATCCGAGAGATTTATAAAAACCGGGAAGTATACCTGGACAAAGAAGTAACCGTAGGCGGCTGGGTGCGCAGCGTACGTGATTCCAAAACCTTTGGTTTCATCGTTCTGCACGACGGAAGCTATTTCGAAACCCTGCAGATCGTATACCACGATGAGATGGAAAACTTCGCTGAGATTTCCAAAATGAACGTCGGCGCAGCCATCATCGTAAAAGGTACCCTCGTTGCTACCCCGCAGGCAAAACAGCCGTTTGAGATTCAGGCGGCAGAAGTTACCGTAGAGGGCGTTTCCGCACCGGATTACCCGCTGCAGAAAAAACGCCACTCCATGGAATACCTTCGTACCATTTCCCATCTGCGTCCGAGAACCAACACCTTCCAGGCAGTATTCCGTGTTCGTTCCCTCTGCGCCTATGCGATCCATCAGTTCTTCCAGGAGAGAGACTTCGTTTATGTCAACACCCCGCTGATCACCGGAAGCGACTGCGAGGGAGCCGGCGAGATGTTCCAGGTAACCACCATGGATCTTGACAATATTCCGAAAACCGAGGACGGCGCTGTTGATTTCACACAGGACTTCTTCGGAAAGAAGACAAGCCTTACCGTAAGCGGACAGTTAAACGGCGAGACCTTTGCACAGGCATTCCGCAATATCTACACCTTCGGACCGACCTTCCGTGCAGAAAATTCCAACACCACCCGCCATGCAGCAGAGTTCTGGATGATCGAGCCGGAAATCGCTTTCGCTGATCTGGAGGACGATATGGAGCTTGCTGAGGCAATGCTGAAATATGTCATCCGCTACGTTATGGAGCATGCACCGGAAGAAATGCAGTTCTTCAACAGTTTCGTGGACAAGGGACTGATCGAGCGTCTGAACCATGTCGTAAATTCTGAGTTCGGCCGTGTAACCTACACCGAGGCTATCGAGCTTCTGGAGAAAAACAACGACAAATTCGATTACAAAGTATACTGGGGATGCGATCTGCAGACCGAGCATGAGCGTTATCTGACCGAGCAGATCTTCAAGAGACCGGTTTTCGTTACCGATTATCCGAAGGAGATCAAAGCGTTCTACATGAAGCTGAACGATGACAACAAGACCGTTGCAGCTATGGACTGTCTGGTTCCTGGCATCGGAGAGATCATCGGCGGAAGTCAGCGTGAGGACGACTACGAGAAACTGCTTGGCCGTATGAAAGAGCTGGGACTTGCTGAGGAAGATTACGGATTCTATCTGGACCTCAGAAAATATGGTTCTACCCACCATGCAGGATTCGGACTGGGATTTGAAAGATGCGTCATGTATCTGACCGGAATGGGCAATATCCGCGACGTCATCCCGTTCCCGAGAACAGTAAACAACTGCGAGCTGTAATTACGAAAAGTGATATAGAAACTTAAAAAATACGGATGCCGGGTGCAGTGGAATCCAATGTGGATTTGGTGTGCCTGACGTCCGTATTGTAGTAATAGAGAAAATGAATCCAGAAAGGGGTATGCGCCTATGCGGTTTATTCATATTGCGGATGTGCATCTCGGCATGCAGCCGGATGCGGGATTTCCCTGGAGCGAGGAGCGCGGGGAGGCCATCTGGGAGAGCTTCCGGCGGATCATCCGCCTGGCCGGTCGGGAAAAGACGGACTTTCTGCTGATCGCGGGAGATCTGTTTCAGTGCCAGCCGCTTCTGCGGGAACTGAAAGAGGTTAATGATCTCTTTGCTTCCATCCCGGAGACGATCGTCGTGCTGATTGCCGGAAACCACGATTATGTGAAGCGGGAGAGCTTTTACCGCGGTTTCGACTGGGCAGACAACGTGGTAATGCTCCTGTCGCCGGAGCCGGAGTGTGTTGAAGTCCCGGAGAAGAAGACGGCGGTGTACGGATGCAGTTACGACAAAAAAGAGATCCTGGAAAACCGGCTGGACGGCGTGCGGCCGGAGGGAAAAATGAAATATCATCTGCTGCTCGCGCACGGCGGCGATGCCCGCCACATGCCGTGGAATCCGGGCCGCATGGCGCAGGCTGGGTTTGATTATATTGCGTGCGGGCACATTCATAAGCCGGGGATTCTTATTCCCGACAAAATGGCATACGCAGGCGCACTCGAACCGACGGATGAGACGCAGTTGGGGCCGCACGGCTACATCCGCGGAACGGTGGACGAGCACGGCATGCGGATTCAGTTTGTGCCGTTTGCCAGATATGAGTACGAAGATCTGGTGTTGAACGTGACGGAGGATCTGACACAGTATGCGCTGGAGACGAAGCTGAAACAGGAGCTGGCGCTGCGGGAGGATGGGAAGATTCGAAAAATTATCCGCCTGAAACTTGTGGGACACCGTGCCGCCGAGCTGGAATTTTCTCCGAAACGGCTGCTGGACTGCGGCAGAGTCATCTCCGTGGAGGATGAAACACGTCCGGCATACGATCTGGAACAGCTGAAGAAAACGTATGGCGCTAGTCTGATCAGCGCCTATATTGAAGCATTTGAAACAAAGACGGATGCGCAGTCACAGAAGGCGCTCGACTATGGTCTCGAGGCGCTGCTGGCGGCACGCAGGAACGGCTGAAAAAAAGATTGCGGGAGGCGTAGAAGATGAAAATAGAAAAACTGGAAATCCGCAATTTTGGAAAAATGCAGAACCGCACACTGGAATTTTCCGATGGGATTCAGCTCATCAGCGGGGAAAATGAGAGCGGAAAATCGACCGTCCATACCTTCATCCGCAGCATGCTGTTCGGCATGACACGCGGCCGGGGGCGGGCGGCAAAAAATGATGTCTACAGTCGTTATGAGCCATGGGAAAATCCGGCATACTATGCGGGAGAGATGGTGCTTGAAAGCGGCGGCAAACAGTTCCGCCTGACACGGAATTTCGGGCGGCAGAACGCCAATGCAAAGCTGGTGTGCCTGACGGACGGCGAGGTGCTCTCCGTGGAGGACGGCGATCTTTCCATGCTGCTCGGCGGTGTCAGTGAGATTGTGTATGATAATACGGCTTCGATCGGGCAGTTAAAAGGCAGAACCGAGGAAGGGCTTGCGGATGAGCTGCGGAACTATATGGCAAATTACCAGGGGAGCAGCGATGGAGAGCTAGATGTGGCGGCGGCGCTGGATCTGCTGAAGCAGAAGAGAAAGCGCCTGGAGCAGGAACAGAAAAAGACGCTGGCGGGACTGGAAAAACGGAAGGAAGAACTTGAGACGAAAATTTCCGTTTTTACGGAGGAGTGCCGTCAGAGCGAGGAGAATCTGCAGCAGGCGAAAGAGCAGATGAAGCGGGATATCTATCAGAAGGATGTGCCGATCGAACGGGTGCGGAAGATGAAAAAAGAATCTCGGAAGAGCCGCAAATGGGGTGCCGCGTGCGTGGCGCTGGCTGGATTTCTCTTGTTCTTATGCATTCTGCAGTTCTTCCATATTGATTCGCTGCTGACGAGAACGGGACTCGGGCTTGCGATTGCGGCGCTCTTGTATCTGGCGTACAGTCTGTTCCGTCACCGGAAAACGGAGGTCGAGCAGGTCGTGACGGAGCCGGAGGAGCAGGCGATCCGCCGCCAGCAGTGGAATGTGGACCGCCTGAAGCAGGAGCTGGGGCAGAAACAGACGGTGCTGTCGAACTTGCAGAGTGAATACGAAGAGCTCTGCATTTCCATGACGGAAAAAGATCATCTGCAGGAAGAACTCGATGCGCTTTCCATGGCGGGGGAGACGATCCAGAGTCTCTCCGTACAGATGCAGAGCCGGATCGGCGACCGCTTAAAACAGCAGATGTCAAAAACGCTGTCATCGCTGACGAATGGCCGCTATCTGCAGGTGAATATGGATGAGAATCTGCGGATCGGCCTTCACACCGCAGACGAATATGTGCCGCTTGAACAGGTCAGCCGCGGCACGATCGAGCAGGCGTACTTTGCGCTCCGCATGGCGGCGATGGATGTGCTCTGCGGCGAGGAGGAGCTGCCGGTGATTCTCGATGAATCGTTTGCGTTTTACGATGAAAACCGGCTGAAAGAAACTTTGAAATGGCTGGCGGAAAACCGGACGCAGGTGCTGCTCTTTACGTGTCAGAAGCGGGAGGAGGAAGCACTCTCGGAGATGGGAATTCCGTACCGGAAAATTGTGCTTTAAGTAATGCGGCTCGCAGAGAATCGGTGAGTTGTGGTTTGGAAATAAAGGAGAATAAAAGTTATGCTGACAATAGGATGTCATTTATCATCGTCCAAAGGATATCTTGCCATGGGAAAAGAGGCGGTGTCCATCGGGGCGAATACCTTTCAGTTTTTTACAAGAAACCCGAGAGGAAGCAAGGCGAAAGCCATCGACGAGGCGGATGTCGCAGCGTTTCTTTCTTACAGTAAGGAGCATGGAATCGAGCGCATTTTGGCACATGCGCCGTACACGCTGAATCCGTGCTCGAAGGATGCGCACACGAGAGAGTTTGCATGGATGACGATGGCGGATGATCTGAAACGGATGGAGTATACGCCGGGAAACTGCTACAATTTCCACCCGGGCAGCCATACCGGACAGGGGGCGGAAGAGGGAATCCGTCTGATTTCGGAGATGCTGAATGAAATTTTAAAACCGGAGCAGACGACCACGGTGCTGCTCGAGACGATGGCAGGAAAAGGAACCGAAGTCGGCCGCTCGTTTGAGGAGCTGGCGGCGATTCTGGAGCGCGTGGAATTAAAAGACCACATGGGTGTCTGCCTAGATACGTGCCATGTGTACGATGCGGGATACGATATTGTGGATCACCTCGATGATGTGCTTGAGAGGTTCGACCGCGTGGTAGGACTTTCGAAGCTGAAAGCGGTTCATCTGAACGACAGCAAGAATCCGTTTGAGAGCCATAAGGACCGCCATGAGAAGATCGGCGAGGGATCGCTGGGGCTTGCGGCATTTGAGCGGATTGTGACACATCCGGCGCTGGCGGGACTGCCGTTCTATCTGGAAACACCGAATGAGCTGGACGGATATGCAAAAGAGATCGCGCTGCTGCGCGGGTTTGCGAAATAGAGGAAGAAGGTAAGAGAAAGTGGAAAACACGAGAGAGAAGAATAAAAGAGCTGACGGAAGAAAAAAGACGTATTTCGACAGGGAAAATAAAAAGAAAGCCGTTCGTACAGAGAAAACAAAGAGCGTGGCACCGGAAAAAGGAAAGCAGAAAAAGAGTTCATCATCGTCGAAATGTCCTTATCAGAAAAAATGCGGCGGATGCACATATCTGAACCTCTCCTACGAAGAGCAGCTCGCGAAAAAAGAGCAGTTCCTGAAGAAGACTCTGAAGGGCATCGTCCCGGTCAAAGGCATGGTTGGCATGGAAAATCCTTATCATTACCGGAATAAAGTCAATTCCGCCTTTGCACGCAAAAAAGACGGAACGATCATATCCGGCATTTATGAAAAGGGCACACACAAAGTGGTTCCGGTCGATGAGTGCCTGCTCGAGGATCAGCGTGCCGATGCCATCATCCGCGATATCCGCAGTCTGCTGAAGAGCTTCAAAATCATGATCTACAACGAGGACAGCGGCTACGGCCTCCTGCGCCACGTCATGGTGCGCACCGGCTTTGCTTCCGGCGAGATCATGGTCGTCCTCGTCTGCGTATCACCAGTCTTCCCGTCAAAAAACAACTTCGTAAAGGCCCTGCGCAAACTCCACCCGGAGATCACCACGATCGTACTGAACGTCAACGACCGCACCGACAGCATGGTACTCGGAAAACGCGACATTGTCCTCTTCGGACGCGGTTACATCGAGGATGAACTCTGCGGCTGCACCTTCCGCATCTCCCCGCAGTCCTTCTACCAGGTCAACCCGGTTCAGACGAAAAACCTGTACGAAAAAGCCATCTCCCTGGCCGGCCTCACCGGAAACGAACGCGTCCTGGACGCCTACTGCGGAATCGGAACCATCGGCCTCATCGCATCCCGCGATGCCAGAGAAGTCATCAGCGTCGAACTGAACCCGGACGCCGTCCGCGATGCCGTAACAAACGCCAAACGAAACCAAATCAAAAACGTCTCCTTCTACCAGAACGACGCCGGCGCCTTCATGGTCTCCATGGCCGAAAAAGGCGAAAAAGCCGACATCGTCTTCATGGACCCGCCAAGAGCCGGCAGTGATGAAGCCTTTCTGTCCTCTGTCGTAACCCTTTCACCGAAAAAAGTGGTCTACGTCTCCTGCAATCCGGAGACATTGGCGAGAGACCTGCGGTATCTGACAAAACACGGATATAAGGCAGAAGAGGCATGGGGGTATGATATGTTCGCGTGGTCGGAGCATGTGGAAAGTATCGTGTTGCTTTCCAAACTTAAATCAAATAAGTTGAAGCATATCAATGTGGAATTAGAGATGGATGAGCTTGATTTGATGGCGGCGGAGAGTAAAGCGATCTATGAGGAAGTCAAGGATTATGTTTCTGAAGCAAAGCGGATTGAAAGTTAGCAACTTGTATATCGCACAGGTGAAGCAGAAATGCGGCATTATTGAGAGGGTAAATTATAACCTGTCAAAATTGGAAAACTCTAGACAGCCGAAGTGTCCGCCAGGGAAAGAAGCGGCTATAAGGGAGGCACTGGAACATTTTCGGATGATATGACGATATCGTAGAAATAGAAGAATCCTTTTTCTTTGACTTGGTTCTTTAAGTCCCTTTGTTAGTTTTGGTTAGTGGGATATAATTTTACATTTGAAGAAACGTGAATACGTATCGGAAGATAGATAGAGAGTTCAAACAGATACGAAGGAGTTTTGTTCATAAATGATAGAAAAAAATAAGATTTTAGAATCATGGATAATGGTGGAACATTTATCGGAGGGAGACATCGGTTTGAATGATAAGGCTATTCTCACTCTGAATGATTTGCAGGAACAGGATTTCTATTCTCTGTTTCTGCATAAAATTGAGAAAAAGAAATGGAATCGACGGCAAAAAGGAGGAGTCGTTGTCTATTTTGATATTTTTAAATTTCAGGAAGTTGTGGACATACTTCATGCAGAGTATGGCTTGGAATCGACGGATGAGGATATTCGTTTCGGAGACAAGTTCAGTTTCGCGCTGTATTTCGATAAGAATCTTAATTTTCTGGAGGATATGACATTCTTTACAGAAAGTGCTTACATACGGAAATTCAAAAAAGTTCCCTATGAGAAAGAGTTTCGGGAATTTGAGAAAGATTTTAAAAATCAGCTTGCTCAGGATTTCGATGAGACAGCAGGGGATTCGGCGAAGTTTAATGCTGCGATGCAAAAGGAACTCCTGCAACATGAGGTTGATATAATAAATTGCCGGATGAAGATTCTGGGAAATATCGAGACTGAAGCGACGAATCTGCATTCTTTTTTCATCGATGATCTGGAAAAAGCAAAAAAAATCGAAACGGTTAATTTGAATGCTTATTTGTATGGAAATAAAAAGGAACGCATGAACCTTGACAGCAAAAAAGATTCAGTGAATTTTCATCCGCATCTGTTTGAACAAATTCTGCAGCCGAAGAATTATCCCCTGGGAAGGTTTCCAAGCAATACGACATATGCGCTTTCTCTGATGCAGCAAGTTGCGGTAAACTTATCCATCGGCTTTGACAACAATCAGATGAGAAGTGTCAACGGTCCGCCTGGAACCGGAAAAACGACGCTTTTGAAGGACATATTTGCGCAGTTAGTGGTACAGCAGGCGTATAGTATTGCGAAACTTTCGGACCATTTTATCAAAGGAACAGAGAAAACAATTTATTTTAATCATGCATCGATTGGAGAGATCCCGGAACATATTATCGAAAATAATATCGTGGTTGCAAGTTCGAATAATGGTGCGGTTCAAAACATTGTGAACGAACTTCCGTTGAGTAAGGAGATTGACAATTTTCTAATCGATGAACTGAAAGAAGCGGACTATTTTTGTGAGATATCGAATGCGAAGGTGTCGGTAGAGTGGTTGGAAGATGAGAACGGGAAGAAAAGAGAGGAACTGGTAAAAGAATCTGTTCCGGGAGAAGAAAAGTTTTGGGGAGTATTTTCACTTGAAGGTGGAAAAGCGAATAATATGAGCAATATCCTCACGAATATGAAGCATATCCACAAATATTTGGAAGAAGATTATCTGCCGAATCAAGGTATATATAAACAATTTCTGAGTCATTATGAGGAAGTAAAAGCGATTCGAACAAAAAGGCAGGAATTTGCAGATAGCGTTCGGATGTATCAGGAATATACTCAAAAGATGGAACAGGTTCGTGGCAGCTATCAAGAAAAATTAGAGAAGAAAGAGCATGAATTGTGCGTAGAACTTAAGAAGCTTGCAGAAAATAAACAGGAATGCGGGCAGCAGTTGGAACAGTTACATCTCAGTTTGAAAGAGGTACAAAACAGGGCAGAAGCTGTCCGAAAAAATATGGACAGTATGAACCAGTGCCTTCAAGTACACAAGGAGCAACGTCCTTGCTTCTTTGCGGGAAAGAAAAAGAAAGAGGAATATAGGAGCAGATTAAATGAGATTACGGATCAGTTAGTAAAATTAAATGATGAAGATATAGAATGCAGGGAACAGGAGAAAAAAATTAATGAAAATATTCATTTGCGGCAAACAAGGCTGAGTAAAAGTAATGAAAAACAGGAGAAGCTTAAGCAGGAGTTTAACAGTTGGAAGACGGTGGAAACAGGTAAAATTTCAAATTTGGAGAAAAGAGTCCGCGAATATGAAAATATAAAAAACGACAGTAAGACAGAACCGCTGAATATGAATCAGGAGTATGAAGATTTACAGATATCAAACCCGTGGTTTGACGAAGCGTATCGTGTCGCACAGTCAAAATTGTTTGTTATGGCATTACGTGTTCGAAAACAATTTCTTTATGAGAACAGAAAAAATGTAAAGGCGGCCATTATCGTCTGGGATCAGCAGGAGAAGTATTTGGATCGAAAGCATGTGATTGAGGCGGCATGGAACTGGATTAATATGACAATTCCGGTGATTAGTTCTACGTTTGCCAGTTTTTCGCGTATGTGCAAAAATCTTGGAGCTGAGACACTGGGGCATCTTTTTATCGATGAAGCAGGACAGGCGCTGCCACAGGCGGCTGTCGGTGCAATCTATCGCAGCAGGCATGTAATGGTGGTCGGTGATCCGTTGCAGATTAAACCGGTTCTTACGTTGGATTCTAATACCCTATATATGTTGGGGGAGCATTTTGGAGTGACAGAAAAATATTTATCTGCATCTGCATCCGCACAGATTTTAGCAGATGCGGCAAGTCAGTACGGGTTTTATCGAAAACAGGACAAGGCGGAGGATTCATGGGTTGGAATTCCGCTATGGGTGCATAGAAGATGTCGGTATCCGATGTTTACAATTTCGAACATGATTTCCTATGACGGATTTATGGTGCAGGGAATGGAAAAGTACGGAAAAGCAGACTGGTTTGATGTTGGTGGAATGGCGAACAATAAATATGTCGAGGAACAGGGAGAATTCCTTTTGCATAAGCTCAAGGAGATGATAGATAAAAATCCGAAAATCTTAGATAAAAAAGAAAAAGATGTGGTTTATGTAATTACACCGTTTTCCAATGTGGCATATCAGCTTTCTCAGAAATTACGGAAAATTCACTTTACCCGATATGATGAACAGGGAAAACCGACAAATGTCGGAACTGTCCATACGTTTCAGGGGAAAGAGGCTCCAATCGTATTTTTTGTACTCGGTGCCGACAGGCAGAGCAGCGGAGCGGCACGCTGGGCAGTAACCGAAGCGAACATAATGAATGTTGCGGCGACGAGGGCCAAAGAGGAGTTTTATATTATTAGTGATAGGAAATTGTATCTTGGGCTTGGGTGTGATGTTGCAACAGATACGGATCGGATTATCAGAGAATATAAAAATCAGTATCTTGTGGATGATCATGCACACAAGAATGAGTTGCGCATGCAGGTTGACGAGACACGGACACTCATTATTGATGCGGATTTTAGACGCATTACAGGAACGGTCAAATATGTTGGAAAGGGAACAGAAAGTTTTTATGCCTATGTAGTTGGTGCTGATGGAAAAGAATATTCCATTACCGAAAGTATTTATTCTAAGACAGAGAGTGCAATAGAAGTGATTCAAAAGGGTAAAAAAATATCTTTTATTCCAGGAGAAGGGAATAAGAAACTATTTGCTACAGAGGTGAAGATAGATGTTTAATTAAGAGAGAGGTTATCGGGAATTTAATGGAACGGTAAAGGGAGGGGTAAAAGATGGAGGATCAAAGAGACAATCCTAATATTATTGGGAGTGAAATCATCATATATCAAACGGAAGATGGATATACAAAAATTGACGTTAAATTTGAAGACGAGACCGTTTGGCTTACACAGGCACAATTATGTGAGTTGTATCAGACAAGTAAATCTAATATCAGCGAGCATATCAAGCATATTTTTGAAGAGGAAGAATTGGATGAAGAGTCAGTTGTTCGGAAATTCCGAACAACTGCAGCTGATGGAAAAAACTATAATACAATTCATTATAATCTTGATATGATTATTTCTCTTGGATATAGAGTGAAATCCAAGATTGCTACAAATTTCCGTCGGTGGGCTGCTGAACGATTAAAAGAGTACATGATAAAAGGCTTTACAATGGATGATGAACGGCTAAAAAATCTGGGTGGGGGTAATTATTGGAAAGAGTTATTAGACCGTATTCGGGATATTCGCTCATCTGAAAAAGTGATGTACCGACAGGTACTTGACCTTTATGCAACAAGTGTTGATTATGATCCCAAGAGTAGTGAATCCATTGCATTTTTTAAAATGGTACAAAATAAATTACACTATGCAGCACATGGACATACAGCAGCAGAAGTTATATACGAGCGTGCGGACGCCAGTCAGCCTTTTATGGGATTAAAAAGTTTTTCTGGTGATTTTCCTGTATTGAAAGATATCAGTATTGCCAAAAATTATCTCAATGATGAAGAGTTAAAGATCCTAAATAATATTGTATCGGGATATTTTGATTTTGCGGAGATTCAAGCTATGCGTCACAATCCCATGCATATGGAAGATTATGTGGAACACCTTGATAATGTTTTGAAAACTACAGGTGAAAAAGTGTTGCAAGGAGCCGGAACGATTAGTCATGCACAGGCAATTGAAAAAGCAACAGAAGAATATCGGAAATATCAGGTGCAGAACTTATCGCCGGTTGAAGAAGAATATTTGGAAAGCATTAAAAATATTCACAGTACAGTAAAGAAAAACAGTAAGAATTAATTTTCATAAAAGAGATTTTTAGAAGTTGGTAAAAATACGAGTTTGGACAATGATGAGTATGTCGAGACGGTCTGTTTGCTGTCAAGAAAATAAAATCAAGTACTGAAAAGTAGCGTATTTCCGAGCTTTTTGTAAGGTTGGTATCATCAGAGAAGCCTTGCGGAAAGCTCGGTTTTATTATATGGAAACATATCTACTTTTTGGTCTGATTGGAGAAAAAGTGGATGGCCGGAAAATTGCGGTAGGGTTTAGGCTGTGGATTAGATGTTAGCATTTCCGGATTTGGTTCATCGTGAATCAGTCGATACAGCGGATGTTTGATAGTTTTTTCCTCGCCACCGGTACCGGTGTATTGATATACATGGACTCTGTGACCTGAACTTAAAGTTTGTCATCTACTTTTGTTGCGATAAAATCCACTTCGGAATTATCCACTTTACCAATAGAGACATCATAGTCTCTACGTAGCAGTTCAAAGTAAACAACATTTTCTATTGCATGTCCGCTATCACGATCCCTGAATCCAAGCAGATAGTTTCTAAGTCCGATATCAACGATGTAATACTTTCCAAGAGTACGTAAGAATTCCTTTCCTTTAATATCAAATCTCTTGATGTCATAGAAGAAGTATGCTTCCAGTAGCGCATTCACATAGGCCTGAACAGTGTGAGCGCTTGGAGTTCATAGTGTTCGCCGGTTTTATCAAATGCTTGCTTGCGTGTGCCACCTAACGCACTTTTGGTTTCTCTTATTTCAAAATCATGGAATGTTAAAAATTCAGAGAAGGACAATGGAAGCATCTTTATTTCTACGCATCTGCCTGATAAATAGGTAGCATATTCAGAGGAGAGCATATAAGCATTCGAACCAGTAACATAAATATCGCAATTGAAATCAACATGGAAAGAGTAAGCATAAACTCATGAAAAAAATTAAGTTTATGCACTGAAATGCAGAAACTATTAAAATTTGACAATTTTTGTATTTTACAAGAAGAGAATGCCTCTATCATTGTAGACAGAAGCACCGGTATTATTTCCACAGCGGATAGCACGGTCGAGCTCATGATGGGGAGATTATTTGATGAATTATGTGCTAATATTCTGCAATTCTACTGCTGGTCGATTGATTTATGTACACTCTCATTATAATATGTGTGCAGGAGGTGAATATATGTATCAGATTAGTAATGAAAAATTCGGTTTATTTGTAACCGAATTAAGAAAGGAAAAGAATTTAACTCAAAAGGATTTGGCTGAAAAATTATATGTATCAGATAAAACAGTTAGCAAATGGGAACGTGGTCTTAGTATGCCCAATGTCGTATTACTCATACCAATAGCTGATATATTAGATGTTACCGTTACAGAATTGTTACGTGGAGAAAAAATAGATACACAGAAAAATATTGATAAAAAAGAAATCGAGGAATTGGTAGTAGGCTCTCTCGATATGGCTGTTAGGGATTCTATTCACCAGCATAGAAAAAACTGGATATTAGCATATTTGTTATGTTTTTTTATATCTATTACAGAAATTATTATGTTAGTTGTATCTGGAAGTTCGTTAGCTGAGATGAAAAGGGATATATTGCTAGTTACCGGGGGAATGCTTTTATTTGGTGCATGGTTTTGTTTCTTTGCAAAAGACATATTACCAACATATTATGATGCCAACAAGATAAATTATGTTTCACAAGGAATTTTTAGAATACATCTAGTTGGTTTATCTTTTAACAATGGAAATTGGATATATATCTGCACAACTTTAAAAATATGGATACTTGCAACAGTTGTTTTATATCCTCTTGCAGGTATTATAATAATCAATTGTTTCAATATAGCTTTATGGGATATTTTGAATAAAATTTTCCTAATTATGATATTAGGCGGTATGGTAGTTTCGATTTACATTATCGGGAAAAAATACGAATAATTAAATTACCTGTTATCGTTGTGGATAGTACTAATTTACAACATTCTTCATGGGAAATATGGAATGATGCAGAAGAGGTTGTGTTAAGAGAATTAGTGTACATTTAAAACGTGGAAAGCCCCTTCGGGAGTATTTTTCTGTTTATAAGATAATTTCTGCCGGAGATTTTGATTTAATAATTTGATTTATAAAACTGGCAATGATACAATTAGCGTAATTTGAAAGAAAGCAGAGAAAATATGAGTGAAAACTTACTGATTGTTGAAGATGACAAAAAATTAAATGATGGAATACGTCTCGCATTGAAGAATGATTCCTATTTCTTTTATCAGTGCCAGACTTTGCAGGAGGCTAGAGAAATCTTGAAAAAGGAAGATATCACATTGGTTTTATTAGATGTGAACTTGCCGGATGGGAATGGGATTGATTTTGTAAGAGAAATAAGGAAAAACAGTCAGGTGCCGATTATCCTGCTTACAGTAAATAACATGGAAGTAGATATCGTAACAGGATTGGACGCTGGGGCAAATGATTATATTACGAAACCGTTTAGTTTGATGGTTTTGCGTGCAAGAGTGTCTGTGCAGCTTAGAAATAAAGATGCAGTAGTTAAGAATTCTATGGAGTTTGATGGATTCGAGTTCTATTTCGATAAAATGGAATTTTTCAAAAATGGAGAACTTATTGAACTGAGTAAGACAGAACAAAAACTCTTGAAAGTGCTGTGCGAAAACAGAGGAAAAGTAGTGAAGCGAGAATACCTGATTGACGAGGTATGGCAAGGAGATACAGAGTTTGTGGATGCTCATGCTCTGACTGTTGCAGTTAAACGTCTCAGAGACAAATTAGAAGATGATACGCAGAAGCCTAAATATATCAAAACGGTTTATGGAATTGGTTATACCTGGGCGGTGAATGGATGATAGAAATAATTATATTGATTGTAGGAATATTTGTTTTAAGTGGAATCTTCTGGCATAGCATTTTTTATCAGAAAGAAAAAAAGCTTTTGAACCGGCTGCAGCAAATGCTGGATTGTGCTATAGATGGAGAACTGGAACGGACAGAAATATCAGAAGAAAAGTACTCTGCTCTTGAAAACAGCATGAAACAACATTTAGACAGTAGCTTTCTGGCAAGAAAGAACCAACAGGAACAAAAAGAAGTGATACAGAAACTTATTTCCGACATTGCGCATCAGACGTTGACTCCTATTTCAAATTTGAAAATTTATGGTGAAATACTCTCTGAAACAAATCATGAAAATCAGGAGGAGATAGATACCATTTTGGAGCAGACAGAGAAATTAGATTTCCTGATACAATCATTGGTCAAATTATCACGGATGGAGAGTGGAATTATCGCAGTACATTCGGAGGATACTACTATTACACAGATGCTTGAATCCATACAGCAGCAGGTTAGCGTGAAAGCAAGGGAGAAGAATATTACTCTGAGCCTATGTGACACGGATTTGCATGTTCTATGTGATCCAAAATGGACTGTGGAGGCACTCGGAAATATTGTAGATAATGCGATTAAATACACAGCATGTGGGGGAAATGTTCAGGTAAAAGCTGAGCAGAATTCTTTCTTTGTAAAGATTGATATTATTGATGATGGCATTGGAATAGAAAAAGAAGAAATACCAAAGATATTTGGAAGGTTTTATCGGAGTCTGTCAGTGGCAGACCAGCCAGGAGTAGGAATTGGCTTATTCCTTGCAAGAGAGATTATTCAGGCACAAAAAGGGTATATAAAAGTGACATCAGAGAGAGGAAAGGGCTCTATCTTTTCTGTGTTTCTCCCGATATCAAAAAAGGAATAGTATCAAAACTGTGATATTTCAGAAACCGGATAGAGACATTGTTGTGATAAAGTCTGTATTGTAAAGAGCAATACAGGCTTTTTTTAAATATAAGACAGGGAGGAAGACATGAATATATTAAAAACGGTAGATTTACAAAAAATATATGGACAAGGAGAAACAGAAGTCAAAGCCCTTGATGGTGTAAATTTAGAAGTGGAAAAGGGGGAGTTTGTAGCGATTGTTGGAACTTCCGGGAGCGGAAAGTCTACGATGCTTCATATCATTGGAGGATTAGATAATCCAACATCTGGGCAGGTAATTGTGGATGGACAGAACTTAAGCCATATGACAGATGAAGAGCTTACCATTTTCCGACGCAGGAATATTGGTTTCGTATTTCAACAGTATAATCTGGTTCCGATGTTGAATGTATGGGAGAATATTATTCTTCCCGTGAAGCTGGATGGAAAAAAGATTGAAAAGAAATATGTAGATGAAATCATTGATACACTTGGTATTCGAACAAAATTGGAAAATCTGCCAAGTGCTCTATCCGGCGGACAGCAGCAGAGAGTGGCAATTGCGAGGGCTTTAGCTGCAAAACCTGCCATTTTGCTCGCTGACGAACCGACTGGAAATTTGGATTCGAAGACAAGTCAGGATGTATTAGGGCTTCTGAAAGTAACCAGTAAGCGTTTTCACCAAACCATCGTTATGATTACCCATAATGAAGAGATTGCCCAGATGGCAGACCGGATTTTACAGATAGAAGACGGAAAAATTGTTTCAGACAGTGGTGTGGTATAGCAGGGGGCGATTTTATGGTAAAAGTAGAGAATAAAGAGACGTTACGATTATTAACGAGTCGTTTTATGAAAATGAATCGCGCCAGGAATGTTATTGCCGTTATTGCAATCATTCTGACTTCCCTTTTATTCACAAGTCTCTTTGTGGGAAGTGTATCTATGATTCTTTCCAAAAGAGCAACGGAAATTAAGCAGTTTATGGATTCTGCCCATGCCAGTGCACAGAATCTGTCAGAAGAAGATGCAAAGCGATTGCAGCAAACAATCGAACAGAGTGAAGATGTTAAGCGATATGGTTCCGGTATTTTTCTGGGAGCTGGAATGGACGAAAGGTTTGGTTTTTCCGTAGAGGTCCGATATGCAGATGAAAATACGGCAGAAAGTTTTAATTGTCTGCCAACCACAGGAAGACTGCCGGAGAAAGAAAATGAAGTAGCACTTAGCAGCATGGTATTGGAATCTCTGGGAGTTACACCAAAGATTGGGGAAGAAGTAACGCTGACCTGGGAAGTAAATCCCATGCTGAAACAATATAAGACAGATACGTTTAAGATATGTGGATTCTGGCAAGGAGACAAAGCTGTTTTAGGTCAGATGGTCTGGGTATCCGAAGCCTATGCAAAGGAGAATCGTTATCCCGTTACGCAGGAAGAATTAGAAAATGGTATCTACAATGGAGGAAAAGAGTATTTTCTCTGGTACAAGAACCTTTGGAATCTGGAAAAGAAAACGGAAAAGATATCTAAAGCAGCGGGATTTACGAGAGCTGGGACAGGAATGGAAGTCAATCCGGCATATAATCTCTTTGAAGAGGATTCATTTTCATTTTCTTCCTTAATTATAATGATTCTATTTGTTATATTAGCTGGATACCTGATTATTTATAATATCTTTAACATTTCTGTGAAAACTGATATCCGGGCTTACGGATTGTTAAAGAACGTGGGAACAACGGGAAAGCAGTTGAAAAAAATTGTACGTATGCAGGCGTGGAGATTATCAGCTATTGGTATTCCAATCGGATTGCTTTGTGGTTATCTTGCAGGTCTTTGTATGGCTCCGTCCTTGACAGCAGATGCTGAAATTAGTGCACAGGCAGGACAGACTGCTCAGACAGTAGTATCAGCAAATCCTTTGATTTTTCTTGCAGCAGCGCTTTTGACACTTTTAACGGTGTATCTCTCTAGTCTGCAGGCTTGTAAAATGGTGGAAAGGGTATCTCCTGTGGAAGCTCTGCGTTTGGCAGAGGGAGAGCAGTCACATAGGAAAATAAAAAAGAATACTTCTGTAACCTGGTGGGGAATGGCAGTTCAAAATGTGTTACGAAATTGGAAAAAGGGATTGATTGTTATGCTTTCTATCGCTCTTTCTATGGTGGTTGTCAACTGTATCGTGATGCTGGTGCAGGGATATGATTTTGATTCTTACCGAAAAGTGCTTTTAGCTTCCGATTTTCAACTGGATCAGATGACGGGAAGTTTGTTAAATACGAATTTCAACGGTATTACACCTGAAATCAAAGAGATTCTGGACGAATGTCCTGATAGTGCTAAGACAGGATATGTGTATTATTCTGAGGAAACCCACAAGATGGAGCCGGAACTTCTGAAAACATGGGAAGCATTCGCAGATAAATATGAAAAAAACTGGAACGATTATGAAAAACAGGTTTGGGAAGAGGCAAAGGCTTCCAATACAGTAAGTGTTCATTTTCTCGGAATCAGCGAGTCGGTGTTTGACAAATTAGAATGGAGAGGGGAAAAATGCTCTTGGGATACATTTAAAAGCGGAAATTATGTGCTTGTAGATTATGGTAATAAATATGCAGAGCGTCCGGTTTCTTATTATCAGACTGGGGGTATTTTTCAGATGGATTACAAAAATGGAAACCAAAAAGATTACGAAGTCATCGGAGAAGCACTGATGCCATATGCATTGGATTATCCGTATGCGGACTGTATCTATATCACGGTATTGGTTCCCGAAGAGGAGTATATCACCCAGACAGGAAATGAATCAGCCATGTATGCTGCCATTGATGCAAAGAAGGGCGAGGACAAGCAGATAAAAGAATACATTGATAAAAATATTTTGAAAGAAAATGATATGATCAACGTGTTTTCTGTATTGGACATGAAAGAGAGCTTTCAGCGGTATGTCAGTAAATATTATATGATCGGTAGTTTTCTTGTTGTTATTTTAGCTTTTATTGGCATTATGAATTTCTTTAATACAACAGCAACCTCTGTAATCAGCAGAAAAAAAGAACTGGCACTTTTGGAAGTTGTGGGAATGACGAAAAAACAGGTATCGAAAATGCTAGTGACTGAGGGATTCCTATATTTGGGAGGCGCATTTGTGATTGCAGTATTGCTAATTGTATTTGGAGCAAAGCAGATTTTAGTAAATACGCTCGGTACGGCATTTTTCTTCCGGCTGCATCTTACAATCGTGCCATGTGTGCTTATGATTCCAATTTTGGTTGGGATTGCGTATGTGATACCAAAGTATCAGTTTGAAAAGATGAGTCGGGAAAGCATTGTTGAAAGGATTCGGAAAGAATAATAACAATATGTAAATTAGGCGTATGGATTTGATGAATCCATGCGCCTTTTTAGAAAAATATAAATAAAAACAAAAGAATCCTAACTTTTTTTATAGTAGGATTGTTATATTATTTAGAAAACAGAGGGAGGCAAATTTGCGAATGGAATACAAAACTGATTCTTTGTTAGTACATCTAGCAAGAGCAGGAGATGAAGATGCGTGTGAAAAACTGGTCAAAAAATATTACTCAAGTATATATCAATATTGTTTGCTACATATCAATGATCCATATGAGGCAGAGGATTTGACACAAGAAGTGTTTACACGTTTCTTTTCCAATTTATATAGATATAAAGAATATGGAAAAGTTAAGAATTATCTTTATACAATTGCCGGAAATACCGTTAAAAATTATTACAAAAAGAAAAAAGATATTCCATCAGAGGAACTGCTAAAATCAGAGGACTGTAGTAAAAATCATGTAGAAGAGCTAGGAGTCCGATTAACTATTGAACAGGCAGTGAGAAAGTTACCGGAAGAAATTAGAGAAACGGCAGTTTTATATTTTTTTCAAGAATTGAAGCAAAGAGAAATTGCAGAATTACTTCACATAAAACTATCACTTGTAAAATATCGAATTGGAAGAGCAAAAGAACTTTTAATGAAAGAGCTGGAGGTGAAAAACTATGATGAAATATAAGCAGCAAATAAAGGAATATAAAGAGGAGATTGAAAAAAAATATGTAAGGATTGAAGCAGAAAACAGAACAGTAAAAGCATGTCAGAATATTTTGTCAGAGTCAATTTTATCGAAACAATCGCATAGAACATCTTATTTTGAATTTTTGTATGAGCAGACAAAATTCATAAAAAAAAGATGGTGGATTTTACAAGGTTGTGTTCTTATGTGTCTATGGATATGGTTGAGTAATTATACGTCAGACATAAAAGATATGATGAGGATTATGGGAATATCTGCCACAATATTTGTGGTTCTGATTATCCCGGAAATTTGGAAAAACAGAAGAAATGGTGCGATTGAGATTGAGCAGGCGTCTTATTACACACTGCGTCAGATTTGTACAGCAAGAATGTTAATGTTTGGAGTAGTGGATCTGGTGATCGTTATGGTGTTTTTGGCAATTACATATCAAACAACAATACTCTCGTTAAGTGATTTAGTGGTTAATTTTTTGCTTCCAGTAAATGTTTCATGTTGTATATGTTTTCGTGTATTGTACAGCAGATGGGAAAAATCAGAATATATAGCAGTGCTTTCCTGTCTGGTATGGGTTGGTTTATGGATGATGATTGTTGCAAATGATGTTATTTATCAGAAAATTGTAACTCCGGTATGGGTGGCTATGCTGATATTGACTTTTGTATATTTTATTTTTTGTGTTCAGAAGTCATTGGTATTTGATGAAAAAATTTTGGAGGATTACACGTATGAAGTTAGAATTTAAAAATGTAACAAAACAATACGGAGAAGTAAATGCTGTCAATAAAGTGAATTGTGTTATGGAAAAAGGAATTTATGGACTGCTTGGAGTAAATGGAGCAGGAAAGACCACATTAATGCGTATGCTTTGTACGATTGTTCAACCATCAGAAGGACAAATATTATGGAATGGTAAAGATATATGGAAACTAGGAGGTGAATACCGAGAAGTTCTGGGATATTTACCACAGGATTTTGGATATTATCCAGATTTGACCGTATATGATTATATGATGTACATTTCTTCTATAAAAGGGTTAAAAATGCCGTTTGCCAGAAAAAAAGTGAAGCAATTATTAAATCAAGTAGGAATGGAAAAATTCAGTAAAAGAAAAATGAAGAATTTGTCTGGAGGAATGGTTAGACGTGTAGGAATAGCACAGGCGATGTTAAACGATCCGCAAATTCTTGTCCTGGACGAACCTACCGCTGGATTAGACCCGAATGAAAGAATACGTTTTCGTAATTTAATTAGTGAATTGTCGGAAGAACGTTTGGTGCTCTTGTCTACACATATTGTATCGGATATTGAGTACATTGCGAATAACATTATGTTAATGAAAGATGGAGAACTTTTTTATGCAGGTACTGCGGAAGATTTAGTATCTTCTATGAAAGAAAAGGTATGGCAATGTAATGTTTCGAGAAGTATGATAGACAAATATATGAATGAATATTTGGTTGGAAATATAAAAACAACAAAAACCGGAGCAGAGCTTAGAATTATTTCAATAGAAAAGCCAACAGAAGATGCTGTGGCTGTAGAAAAAAATCTGGAAGATGCATTTCTATTTTATTTTGGAGAAAAATCGGAGGAGAAACAAGATGCTTAAATTAGAATTAAAACGAATTTTTTCAAAGAAAATTAATGTATTTGCAATCGGATTGGCATTGATACTTGCTGTCATTTTTAGCGGATTTGCAGTTACAAGTAATCGCTATGTGGATGAGAATGGAAATGCTAGTACTGGAATTATGGCAACAAGAAAACTTACAGATAACAGACGAGCATGGAAAGGTACATTGACAGAAGATGAACTTGGAAAAGTTATAGAACAAAATAAAAATGTGATGACACAATCCTCAGAAGAAAATGCTATTTATGGAACGACATTACAACCGATAGATGATATTAGGAGTTTTATAATATCGGTATTAACACCGGATGCAGAATATGATGAAAGTGTTCTGAATCAAATGACAGAAGAAAATATACAAGAGTTCTATGACACTTATCATAAAAATATGGAAAAGATGGCAGAAGAATATGGAAAGACTTCTGTACAGAAAAAATACTTGGAAAAGAAATATAATGAAATAAAATTACCAGTAGAATACGAATCTTATAGTTCATGGGATACTATGATTATGTATGTAGAAACGTATTCTATTATTCTGGCAATCATAGTTGGTTTTATTTGTGCTGGAATATTTGCAGATGATTTTCAGACAAAAGCAGATGCAGTATTTTTCTCTACAAAGTATGGACGTACAAAAGCTGTTAAAACAAAAATACTGGCAGGAATAGCTACGACGGTTATGATTTATTGTATGGGAATTATATTACTTAGTGTGATTTGTTTTGAAATTATGGGAACCAGTGGTATGAATACACCCTATCAAATGTATCAGGCATATAGTATTTACATTATGTCATATGGACAATACTATTTGTTGACAGTTGTATGTGGATTTATAGCCAGTATGCTGGCGGCTGTAGTGTCTATGTTAGTAGCGGCTAAAATGCATACAATTAGTGTCGCTGTTTGTATTCCGTTCTTTTTATATTGCTTATTGCCATTTATAGGACGGGCACTTTCTGGGTATACAACGCTTTTCAATTTGATACCAACAATTTTGACAAATGTACAGGCAAGTGTAAAAGTCCCACTTATTTATCAGATTGGGAATTGTGTATTTCGACAAATTCCGCTTGTAATGGTAATGTATACAGTGATGGCAATAGCCTTACTGCCTTTTATTTATAAGAGTTTTCGCAGATACGGAAATAAGTAAAAATTGTATTCATACTCATGAAAAACAAAGTAAGTAAAATATTTTCTGGAAAAATCAAAGCATAATTTAAAGACTTAAGGCGGGCAAGTTGCCCGCCTTAAATTGCACGTATTATGTTAAAAGACCGGATAGAGTTTTTCCAATGCAAAATCCAATCTGTGGATATAACTCCTGAATTTCCTGATATTTTGCTTCAATCATTTCTGGTTCATCAGCCCAGATCTTTTCATATATTTTGAAAGCTCTTTTAAAATGTGTTTTGGCTTGCGGAAGATTGGCAGTCATCAGATAAATGGTTCCAAGGGTTTCCTGTACTTTGGCATAATCCAGACAGTCATCGGAATGGTATTCCTTGATGATGCCGGATAATTTTTGCAATTCGGAGATTCCTCTTTCGGGTTCCTGCTGTTCTGTCAGGAACATTGCATAATTGGCAATCTGAGGTATGCTGTCATTTATATGAAGCAGGTTAAATTGGTCAAGCAGTGAGATACTTTTTTCCATGTGTTCTCTTGCAAGATCGGGATAAGCGTTCATGCGGTAAAGTCCACCGAGATTGGCATGAAGGTTGGAAACAAGGCGAGCATTGTCAGCAGTGATAGTTTCTATCTGGGCAAGTGCATCCTTTTCCAGTTTTATTGCTTTTTCAGGTTTGGTTTCAAGAGTTGCCTGAAAATCTAGTAATAATGCCCGGTCAGAGTCGGTTCCAATGTTTTTTGTCTTTAACAGCCCCGTCAGTTCCTGAATGATTCCATTCATACCTTTGTGGTAGTTATAGTTATCCATGTATGGAAATGCATTTTCCAGAAAAAGCAGATACTTTGGCATATCATCCTTTTCAATCAATTCTATGATATTTCCGATTGTTTGAAATAGCTTTTTGTAATAATCTACTTCCATTCCATGCATTAAACATATTTTCTGTAAAGAATCCAGTAATATGTGGCAGCGAGTTACAGATGGTTTTGTCTCTGAAAGGGTGATTTCCTGAATCATCGGATGCAGAGAGATAGTGCGACGTGTTGTTGTCTGAACGAAACCAGTCTCAATTAAATCGTTGATCTCATTTAGTGTGGGCAGTTCCAGCCATTTGGCAAACATACGGGCAGAAATACCGGTGGAAGGAAGAAAGCACATATTACACATGATATCCTGCTGTTCAAGAGATAAAGTGTATAAAGAAAACAGCGTATGGATATGACTGTAATAGGTGGCTTTGCTGCTTTGTCCATCTTTGATTATTTTAATTTTATCTTCGTTATGGAAAGATGCTTTTTCCACCTGAAGTCTTGTTAATAACTGGTCTGGAGTTGAGATTCCATTTTCCAGAAGTTTTGCTGCCAGTTCCACGGCAAAAGTATGAGAGTGAACAGTTTCGATGATCTTTTCAACTGTTGCCCGGTACGTGTCTGCCTCTGAATAGAATACCGATGTCAGCTGGAAGAGAGCGTTCATATCCTCTATTTCTTTTAATGGTAGAGTACAGTATTCATCCAGTTTGCTTCTGGTTGTAAACAGAATCTGGCAGCGATATTTTAATACTACTGACAGAAAGCTGTCCTGTGTGGCAGTGACATTAAAATTATCTATGATAAGCAGAGTATCGGATTTCAGGAAACGCAGAAAACGGTTATGTCTTTGAAACCGTTCCTGTTCAGTGCTTTCCGGAAGATCGTCAATAAAATCCATGTCAGTAATATCCTGATGAAGATCACCTGTATATTCTACATATAGAATGTTAGTGTAATGCTTTTTGTAATGTTTTGCGTAGGCTTTGGCAAGTTCGCTTTTACCAATACCGCCAATTCCGCAAAGAAAAACATGCCGGTTTCCTCAAGCATGGTATATAATTCTTCCAGTTCTTTATCTCTTCCGATAAAATGACGGCATGGTTTCGGAACCTCACTGTCCATAATATAATCCAGCACAATGGGTGACAGGGCACCTCCGGCAATTAATTTTTGATTTTTAGTATCACGTTTGATAAATTGTCGCTCCATGCCAAAAGAAATCAGCTTTGCAAGAAAAAGCAGACGTGAGCTGGCTGGTTTGTACAGAGAAGCCAGATTTTTCTTTTTGGCATCGGAGATGGTGTCATCTTGTATAAATAATGTGTATATATCCTGCATAGCCATATTGCAGTCAGACATCAATGGAAGCAGATTCTGGTGAATGGTTTCTGCCAGTTTTTTCTGATTACTGGGTTTGGAATAGTAGGCAGATATTTTGGGACTGATCTTTGCTTGACCGGTCAGCCAACGACAAACCAGACCATTATCCATAGAAAAATCCTGATTTGCCGGATCATCCATAAAATCTTCAAATAATTCGTATAAAAAATCAGGCTGACTCATTTGATTACTTTCGCTGATATGATTTTTTAAGCAAGTGCTAATAGAAGAAAAATCGCATCGATTCAATAGAAATTCCCCTTTCGTAGTTAAGATTAAGTATATCTATCATAACACGAACATATATTCGATTCAAGAAAATGCGGATATTTTTAAATTGATTGTGTCAATTTACAATCAATTTCTATTCAATGTGGTTTTCCGGCAGGTTCTGTAAAATAAGCTCAGATCAAAACAATGACGGGAGGAGCTTATGCAACAGAATATTGAATTTGAGCGGTGCATTGATTTTCTGGTACGGATGCTTGATAAGTACGGCGATGAAGTCCTCCGGGAGTTGGAGGAAGAAAAACA